>JAPSGP010000523.1 GCA_031177445.1 Acidimicrobiia bacterium | reverse complement strand
GGCGCCCTGCCCGAGCCGGCGGCGCCGATTGCCGAGGACGACCTGCTCGCCATCCTCTACACCTCGGGCACAACCGGCCGTCCCAAGGGCGCGACCGTGACCCACCGCCAGGCGCTCGCCAACCTGCAGAACATCTTCTGCCTGGGCGTGGCCAATGCCATGCGGGGCGGGGGCGCCGTGCCCGAGCTGTCGAGCGATGTCCAGGCGGCCACGCTGCTGGTGGTCCCGCTGTTCCACGTCACCGGGTGCCTGGCGACGATGACGCTGTGCTACGCGTCGGGCGCCAAGCTCGTGTTGATGCCGCCCGGGCGCTTCGATCCCGACGCCGCCATGCAGACGATCGAGCGCGAGCGGGTGACGACGATCGGGGGTGTGCCGACCGTAATGTGGCGCATCGTGGAATCGCCGCACTTCGGCGACTACGACCTCTCCTCCGTCACCCGAGCGAGTTACGGCGGTGCGCCGGCCGCGCCCGAGCTCGTCCAGCGCATCCACGAAGCGTTCCCGAAGGTGCGCAAGACGCTCGCTACCGCCTACGGGCTCACCGAGACGGCATCCGTCGCCACGTCCAACGTCGGCGACGACTATTTGACCCATCCCGACTCCGTCGGCCGGGCGGTCCCGACGGTCGAGATCCGCGTGGTCGACGAGCATGGCGACGACGTCCCGACCGGGGAGAAGGGAGAGGTCTGGCTGCGCGGCCCGACGATCATGCTGCGGGGCTACTGGAACCGCCCGGAGGCGACAGCCGAGGCGATCACGGCCGACGGGTGGTTCCGGAGTGGCGACATCGGTCGCCTCGACGACCACGGGTTCCTCTTCATCGTCGACCGGGCCAAGGACATGATCATCCGTGGCGGCGAGAACGTGTACTGCGTCGAGATCGAGCAGGTGCTCTTCGAGCACCCCGACGTCATCGATGCCGCGGTCGTCGGCGTCCCCCACCGGGAGCTCGGCGAGGAAGTGAAGGCGGTCGTGCAACTGCGAGCCGGTTCCGAGATGGCGGTGGAAGAGCTGCGAGCCCACTGCGCGGCACGGCTGGCCGACTTCAAGGTCCCCGCCCATGTCGAGTTCCGCGACGAGCCGTTGCCGCGCAACCCTGCGGGCAAGGTGTTGAAGAGCCTGCTGCGCGGGGCCGACAGCGCCTTCGCCGCCGACGCCACCGCCGATTCCGCGCTCTGAGGCGTTCCCATCGAACAGGCGCTGCTCGACATCCACGTGATCTTCGGGTGGATCGCCACCGTCGCCAACGGCGTCGCGGGCGTGATCGCGCTGGCGGCGTGGCGCGTCGCGCGCCTGCGCGGGCGATGGGTGTGGATCGTCGTCATCGCCACCGAATCGATGCTCATGGCCGAGGTGATCATCGGCACGATCCTCGTCGCGGGCTACGACTTCGAGCCGCCACGGATCCACATGTTCTACGGCTTCTTGGTCTTCCTCACCGTCGGGGTTGCGTTCCAGTACCGTGACTCGATGCGCGGCCGTCTCGAGCTGCTCTACGGCCTCGTCGGCCTGTTCCTGATGGGGCTCGGGCTCCGGGCGAGCTTCCAGGTATGAGCGCGCGCCGGATCCGCGTCTTGCTCCTGTTCGGTGGCCGCTCGGCCGAGCACGACGTGTCGCGCGTGACGGCAGTGTCGGTCGCCCGTGCCCTCGACCCTGATCGCTACGACATCGTGCCCGTCGGCATCACGACCGACGGCCGCTGGCTGTTCGCCGACGACGCCCAGCGCGCACTCGAGCGTGGGCGCGACGCGCTTCCCGAGGCGCTCGCCGTCGAGGGGCCACCCGTCGCTGATCTCGGCCAGCTGGTCGCCCAGGGCGACAGCCACGCGCTGGAGCCGCGCGCCGCGCTCGACGTCGACCGCGAACATCGCTCGACGCTCGACGTGGATGTCGTGCTCCCGCTGCTGCACGGACCGTACGGCGAGGACGGCACCGTGCAAGGACTGCTGGAGCTCGTCGGCCTCCCGTACGTCGGTTCGGGCGTCATCGGCTCGGCGGTCGGCATGGACAAGATCATGATGAAGGCGGCGTTTCGCGCCGCCGGGCTGCCGACCCCGCGCCACCTGAGCTTCCGCGACGGGCACGACCGGGTCGCGTTTGCAGCGCGCATCGAAGCCGAGCTCGGCTACCCGTGCTTCGCGAAGCCGGCCAACCTCGGCTCCT
>JAPSGP010000235.1 GCA_031177445.1 Acidimicrobiia bacterium | reverse complement strand
CATCAATCTAGTTTGATTGATTGTCAGTCGGGCTGGGTAGGCTCCCACCTCATGGAGCCTGCTGTGGCTGCAGATCCCCCGCAGTTCGTCCGGCTGGTGGCGCATCCCCTGCGGTGGCAGCTGTTGCGGGAGCTGGTCAAGAGCGATCGGGCGGTGCGGGAGTTGAGCCAACTCATCGACGAACCGCAGAACCTGGTCTCCTACCACCTCCGCCAGCTGCGGGACGGCGGTCTCGTGTTCGCGCGCCGCAGCTCGGCGGATCGGCGCGACAGCTACTACGCCATCGACCTCAGCTCCTGCCAAGAGGCGCTACAGGCGGCTGGCGGGTCGCTGCATCCGGCGCTGTGGCTGGTACCGGTGCCCCCGATGCGTCCACCGACTCGGGACTCGCGTCGCCGTCAACGGGTGTTGTTCTTGTGCACCGGGAACAGCGCGCGGTCCCAGATCGCGGAAGCGCTTCTCGAACACATGTCGGACGGGACGGTTGAAGCTGAGAGCGCTGGCAGCCGTCCCAAGCCACTGCATCCCAACGCAGTGCGCGTCCTCAAGAAGCGTGGGATCGACATCAGCGCGAACCGCACGAAGCACCTCGACGAGTTCCGCCCCCAGCGGTTCGACATGGTGGTCACGCTGTGCGACCGCGTCCGCGAGGTGTGTCCCGAGTTCCCGTCCCACCCTCAGCTCGTGCACTGGAGCGTCCCCGACCCCGCGCTCGAAGGCCCGACCAACCGCGCCTCCTACCCAGCGTTCGAACGCACCGCGACCGAGCTCGAGACGCGCATCAGCTTCCTGCTCCATGTGCTGGCCCACCCACCGACGACGAGGAGATCAACCCATGCCGACCAATGAGACCGTCAGCGTGCGCTACATGGTCGACGACGTCGAGGAGTCGATCGCCTTCTACACCAAACTCCTCGGCTTCGAGCTTCTCACGAGCGCCGCACCCGCCTTCGCCGACGTCAAACGAGGCAACCTCAGGCTGCTCCTCGCCGGTCCGACCAGCTCCGCGGGACGGCCCATGCCCGACGGGACCAAACCCGAGCCTGGCGGCTGGAACCGCATCCACTTCGTCGTCGACGACATCGACGCCGAAGTCGCCGAGCTCCGCGACGCCGGAGCCACGTTTCGCAACGCCGTCGTCGAAGGACCCGGAGGCAAGCAGATCCTCCTACAGGACCCCTCCGGCAACGTCGTCGAGCTCTTCCAGCCCGCCGGCCGCTGACCGACGAGCCGCCCACGACGGGAAGCGCCGGAGGAAACGGACCGAGAATCAGATGTCGTAGTAGAGGTAGAACTCCCACGGGTGCGGGCGCAGGCGAATCGCGTCGATCTCGTTCTCGCGCTTGTAGGAGAGCCACGTCTCGATGATGTCGGGCGTGAACACGCCACCGGCGAGCAGGAACTCGTTGTCGGCCTCGAGCGCGTTCAGGCTCTCGTCCAGCGACGACGGCACCTGCGGCACCTTGGCCAGCTCCTCCGGCGGCAGGTCGTACAGGTCGCGATCGAGGGGATCGGGCGGCTCGATGCGGTTCTGGATGCCGTCGAGCCCGGCCATGAGCATCGCCGAGAACGCGAGGTACGGGTTGGCCGACGGGTCGGGGCAGCGGAACTCGAGCCGCTTGGCCTTCGGGCTCTTCGAGTACAGCGGGATGCGAACACAGGCAGATCGGTTGCGCTGCGAGTACACGAGGTTGACCGGCGCCTCGTAGCCCGGCACGAGCCGCTTGTACGAGTTCGTCGTCGGTGCAGCGAACGCCAGGATGGCCGGAGCGTGCTTGAGCAGCCCGCCGATGTACCAGCGGGCGAGGTCGGACAGCCCGGCGTAGCCCTTCTCGTCGAAGAACAGCGGCTCACCGCCCTTCCAGAGCGACTGGTGCGTGTGCATGCCCGAGCCGTTGTCCATGAAGATCGGCTTGGGCATGAACGTGACCGAGTAGCCGGCGGCACGCGCCACGTTCTTGATGACGTACTTGTAGAGCATGAGCTTGTCGGCCATCGACAGCAGCGTGTCGAAGCGCATGTCGATCTCGGCCTGGCCGGCGGTGCCGACCTCGTGGTGCTGGACCTCGATCTCGACGCCCAGCCGCTCGAGCGTGAGGATCATCTCCGAGCGGAGGTCCTGGAACTGATCCATGGGCGGGACCGGGAAGTACCCCTCCTTGTACCTCGGCTTGTACGCGAGGTTGGGGCCGCCGTCGAGCTCGAACTCGCGGCCCGAGTTCCACACACCCTCGACGGAGTCGACGTAGTAGTAGGCAGAGAACTGGTTTTGGTCGAAGCGCGCCGAGTCGAAGATGTAGAACTCGGCCTCCGGGCCCATGTAGATGGTGTCGGCGATCCCGGTCCCCCGCACGTAGTCCTCGGCCTTCTTGGCCACGTACCGCGGGTCGCGTGTGTAGGACTCCCCCGTCACGGGGTCGCGAACGAAGCAGTTGAGGTTGAGCGTGCTGTGCTCGCGGAACGGGTCGACGATCGCGGTGTTGGGGTCGGGGATCAGGAGCATGTCGGACTCCTGGATCTCCTGGAAACCCCGGATCGAGGAGCCGTCGAACCCGAGGCCCTCCTCGAACACGTCCTCGGTCAGCTCGTGCGCCGGGATCGAGAAGTGCTGCATCAGGCCAGGGAGGTCACAGAACCGGACGTCGATGATCTCGATGCCCTCGTCCTTCACCAGCTTCAGGACGTCACCCGGGGTGCGCTGCTCCGCCACTGCCTCTCCTTCGTCGTTGACGAGGCGCTTGGCGCGCCTCTCGTGCCTCGCCGAGCCAAAACCGGCGGGAGCCTATGCCCCGGTCTGCGCACGCGGCGAACAGCGCGCGAGACCGCTCCGGTGCGACGCTCCCAGCGGGCCATTGCGCTTCCGTTGCCCGACCATGAACGCTCTGTTAACGGCCCCTCACCAGCCCATTCGGGCTGCAGTGCGCTCCGGAGGGGCTGCAAGACTGGTGGAGATGGAACGGCAGCTCGACTACGTCTACCGGACCGTCGAAGAGCGCGGCGTGCGCTTCGTGCGGCTGTGGTTCACCGACGTGCTGGGCAAGCTCAAGAGCTTCGCCATCACCCCGGCCGAGCTCGAGGTCGCGCTCGAGGAGGGCATGACCTTCGACGGATCGACCATCCAGGGCTACACGCGGGTGCAGGAAGCCGACATGCTCGCCGTGCCCGACCCCAACACCTTCGAGATCGTGCCCTGGCGGGGTGACGACGCCCCGGCGGCGCGGATCTTCTGCGACATCCACCGGCTCGACGGCGAGCCGTTCGAAGGCGACCCGCGCTACGTGCTGAAGCGCAACCTCGAGCGTGCGCGGGAGAAGGGGTTCACGTTCTTCGCCGGCCCGGAGATGGAGTTCTACTACTTCCATTCGGCCGGCCAGCCCGATCCGCTCGACACCGGCACGTACTTCGACCTGACCCAGCTCGACATGGTGAGCGAGCTGCGCAAGCAGACCATCCTCACCCTCGAGGCGATGGGCATCCCGGTCGAGTACAGCTTCCACGAGCTGGGCCCGAGCCAGCACGAGATCGACCTCCGCTACACCGACGCGCTGACGATGGCCGACAACGTCATGACCTTCCGGCTGGTCGTGAAGGAGGTCGCCCAGGACCTCGGCGTCTACGCCACGTTCATGCCCAAGCCGATGGCGCACGCCTTCGGGTCCGGCATGCACACCCATCTCTCGTTGTTCGAGGGTGACGTCAACGCCTTCCACGACCGCGGCGACGACCACGGGCTGTCGAAGGTCGGCCGGTGCTTCATCGCCGGCTTGCTGCGACACGCCCGCGAGATCACCGCGGTGACCAACCAATGGGTGAACTCGTACAAGCGATTGGCGATCAACCGTGAGGCGCCGATCGTGGGCTACGAAGCACCGGTGTACGTGTGCTGGGCCGCCAACAACCGTTCCGCGCTCGTGCGCGTGCCGCTGCTCAAGAAGGGCAAGGAGAGCTCGACCCGGGTCGAGTACCGCGCGCCGGATCCCGCGTGCAACCCGTACCTCGCGTTCAGCGTGATGCTCGCGGCCGGGCTCAAGGGCATCGAGGAGGGCTACGACCTCCCATCGGAGGCGACCAACAACATCTTCGAGATGACCGAGGAAGAGCGGGCCGCCGAAGGCATCGACGCGCTGCCCAACTCGCTGGCCGAAGCGGTCGACGTCATGGAGCGGTCAGAGCTCGTCGCCGAGGCGCTCGGCGAGCACATCTTCGAGCACTTCATCCGCAACAAGCGCTCCGAGTGGGCCGATTACCGTGCGCAGGTCACCCCGTGGGAGCTCGACCGCTACCTCGGCGAGCTGTAGGCATGCCCGAGCAGGAGTTCATGGACCCGCTTCTCGTGTTCCCTGATCCGCCGTCGGCGATGCTGGCGCAGACGCTCGACCTCGCCGGGTATCCCTGGAAAGCGGTGACCAACGCAGCGGTCGCGGTACAGCACGAACCGACCGACGGCTGGTCCGGCGCAGTGGTGTGCGCCGACGAGGATCCCGAAGGCGCCTTCGGCATCTGCCGCTCGCTGCGCAAGCGCGATGCGCCACTGGAGCCCATCTTGCTGCTGGTCTCGGGCGGCCAGCTGGGCGAGCTGGAGCTGCGCGAGGACCTCTTCGACGACTTCTGCCTGTCGCCGTTCCACCCGCGCGAGCTCGAGAGCCGGCTCCGCCATCTCTACTGGCGCTCCGGACGGGGGGCCCGCCCGGAGATCGTGGAGTACGGCGACCTCCTGCTCAACCTGGAGACGTACCAGGCGGCCATGGGCACCCGGCCGCTCGACCTGACGTACATGGAGTACGAGCTGCTGAAGTTCTTCGCCATCCATCCGGGGAAGGTCTTCACCCGTGAGCAACTGCTCTCCCGGGTCTGGGGCTACGAGTACTACGGCGGGGCGCGCACCGTCGACGTCCACGTCCGGCGCCTGCGGGCCAAGCTCGGCGAGGAGCACGCCGCGCTGATCCAGACGGTGCGGTCCGTCGGGTACCGCTTCGGTCAGCCCCGCTGGCAGCCCGGAGGCGGCGCTTCCGCCGAGTAGGGCGAGCAGCCCGGCGTCGGGTTCGCCTCGGCGGGCCGCGGGTACCTTGCCGTCATGCCGGCGATCTCCACGGTCCTCGAGAATCGCTATCGCCTCGACGCGCTGATCGGGAGCGGCGGCATGGCCGACGTGTATCGGGCACACGACGTGCGGCTCGGTCGTGACGTCGCGGTCAAGGTGTTGCGCGACGTCGAGCACGAGCGTCGCTTCGAGGTCGAGACGCAGACGCTGGCGATGCTCGACCACCCCAACCTCGTCCGCCTCCTCGACGCCGGCAGCGACGACGGGCACCTCTATCTCGTGATGGAGCTGCTCGAAGGCGCGAGCGTCCACGAGCTGTTGGGCCAGGGGCCGGTGGAGCCGTCCCGCGTCGCTGCCGTCGGG
>JAPSGP010000522.1 GCA_031177445.1 Acidimicrobiia bacterium | reverse complement strand
CCGTGACGTGCAGAACGTGGTGAGTCATGGCCGCGGGCGCCGAGGCGACCGAGTCGACCGCGTGGGTCACGGGCGTGTCGAGGTAGCGACGGACGAGCACGTCGACGCCGTTGTCCAGAGTCGCCGAGAACAGCATGCGCTGGCCGTGGCGCGGGGTCTGGTCGAGCAGTCGCCTGACTGCGGGAAGGAACCCCAGATCCGCCATGTGGTCGGCCTCGTCGAGCACCGTGATCTCCACCCTGGAGAGGTCGCACAACCCCTGGGCGATCAGGTCCTCGAGACGTCCGGGGCAGGCGATGACCACGTCGACACCGCTACGCAGCGCCGCTGCCTGGGAATGCTGGCGTACGCCGCCGTAGACCACCGCTACACGGAGCCCGGCCGCATCCGCGAGGGCCGCGATGGCGGCTCTCAGCTGGTTGGCGAGCTCGCGGGTCGGCACCAAGACGAGGCCCCGGGGGCGCCTGCTCGTCCTGACGGTCTCCGACGCGGCGAGCCGCGCCACCAGAGGAAGCAGGAAGGCCAGCGACTTGCCCGAGCCCGTCCGGCCACGGCCGAGCACGTCGCGGCCGGCGAGCGTGTCCGGCAGTGTGGCCTGCTGGATCGGGAACGCCGTGGTCAGGCCCTGACGGGCCAGCGCGTCGACGAGCTCGCTCGGGACGCCGAGGTCGGCGAACGTGCGCTCCGAGGCGCCTCCCTGGAGCCGGTTCGGTCCGGTGGGGGAGTCGGTGGCATCGACGGTGGAGTCGACGGTGGGACGCTGAGCGGCTCTCTGCGGCGCGCCCGGGGCACGCGTGGAGGAACGCCGACGGCGTCGGGGAGCTGTGGTTGGCAAGTGTGTCCTTCGGGCAGACGTGATGGACGTCAGGCCTGTTCGACGAATGCGGGACGGGGACCGGACCGGCCGAGGCTCAAGAGCGCCGCGGGGTCAGACTTGTCCGACAACAAGAAGGCGCCTCAGCGAGGCGCGAAGCAGACGACCAGCGCACCAAGCGGTGCGTTCGGCCACCAGTATGCCCTAGTTGCGCCGCGAAGACGAATCGTTCGGTGTGATGCTCGACTTGCGTCACCAGGCGCCGGCTGGGTGTGACGCACGCCACGTGCACCGGCGGGCGCTCACAGGCGCTGTGCCAGGGCGGCGACCCACCAGGCCGCCACCGCCCAGACGATGGTGATGACCGCGTGACGCTCGGACACTCCCGCCCCGTTCGTCGTGCCTGGGGCGATCCTCGCCCGCCGCGGTTTCGCGGAGGTTGCGCCGAGACGTCGGTACGCCGAACAGCACTGGCCGGCGCCGATGCGCCGAACCGCTGTGGTCGTCGGCACCGCAGCCGGACTACCCGCCCATCTGCGCCATGCGGCGCTGCATCTCCTCGGGGTCGACGTCCTCGACGTGGGTCATGATGTTCCACCGGTGACCGAAGGGGTCCTCGAACGTGCCGCTGCGGTCGCCGTAGAACTGGTCCTCGACCGGGCGAAGCACGCGTGCGCCTGCGCTCGTCGCGCGCTCCACGACCGCGTCGACGTCCTCGACGTACACACAGATCGTGACCGGTGTTCCGCCGACGCTCCGCGGGCCGCGAACGTCCATGTCGGGGAACTCGTCGGCCAGCATGACGACCGCGTCGCCGATCTGCAGCTCCGCATGGCCGATCTTGTCGGGGGTGTCCCCGGGCATACGCATGCGCTCGGTGGCACCGAGGACCTTCGTGTAGAAGTCGATCGCCGCGCCGGCGCCGTCGACGTGCAGGTACGGGACCACACGCGGGTAGCCCTCGGGTATCGGTCTGACCATCGTCGCCCTCCGTGTCCAGTCCCCACGTGCCTGGCACGCTAATGCCGCTCGTCGATGCCGGCAACCACCGGAGACAGTGGACGGCTCAACTAGAACGAGTTACAGTCTCGGTCCTGGAGCGGTGAACATCCCAGGCGCGAAGAGTGTGGTCTCGATGAGGATTCGCATCGACACCGAGCGATGCAGCGGCAACGGCGTGTGCGAGAGCATCGCCCCCCAGGTGTTCGAGGTCGGCGATTCAAACGTCGTTACGACATGACCAATCTGCAAGATAGAAAAGACCTGAGTAAACTTGCCCAGTCTAGAGGGTTAGATAAGAATTCAACAATTACGGGAATGAATAATAAAGGTGAATTCATTTTAGGAGACGCTAAAGGGAAT
>JAPSGP010000521.1 GCA_031177445.1 Acidimicrobiia bacterium | reverse complement strand
CCAGATCGGGGGCAGCGCCAACGGGATGAAGCGGCCGGGATACGTGCCGCACCATTCCTCGATGTGCCAGTCGTTGTAGGCGCGCAGGATGGCGAGCGCCGCCTCCTTGTTGCTCGAGCGCGCGAAAAGCTGGCCGCAGAGGTTCGGGAAGGAGGGGAAGCACATCGAGCCGAGCACGCCGTTGGCGTCCATGTCCCGTACGCGCTGGTGGATGTCGTAGCAGCCGTCGCGGATCTCGTCGAAGGACGTCGGCTCCATGCCGTACTCCTCGGGCGGCCGGCCGGCCACGGCGTTGAGCCCGATGTTCGGGATCTCACGCCCTTCGTACAGCCAGATGTCAGTGCCGTCGTCCTTGTGGACCGCGCGCGGCGCCACGTCGACGTACTTGCTGGGGAGCCGCCCGTCGAACATGTGCGGCGGCTCCACGGCGTGGTCGTCCACGCTCACCAGGATCATGTCCTCGAGCTGCACGGCGCGCCCCCCCGGTCGGCTCTTGTCGCAGTGTGACGCGGGCGTCAGGATACCGGTGCCCTGAGGTCGAAGGAGCACGATGGCCACCCCGAACGCTGCGCCGACCGCCAGACCGGCTTTGCCGGTGCGGCTCCTCGGGTTGCTGCTCGCCGGCGCGGCGGTGTCGGTCGCGCTCGGGGTCTACTCCGACGTGCACGACCCGACCGGCGAGCAGACCTACACACTGTTCTTCACGGCCACCATCAACTTCAAGGTGTGGTTCGCCACCGTCGCCGTGTTCTTCGCGCTGGTGCAGATCCTCACCGCGATGCGCCTCTTCGGGAAGATCCACATCCCACGGCAGGTCCCGCGCTGGCTCGGCGATGTTCATCGCCTCTCGGGCACGCTCGCCTTCGGGTTCAGCCTGCCCGTCGCGTACCACTGCCTCTGGGCGCTCGGGTTCCAGTCCACCGATACCAGGGTGCTGGCGCACTCGCTCGTCGGCTGCTTCTTCTACGGCATCTTCACCGTCAAGGTGCTGTCCGTTCGCAGCCACGGTCTGCCCGACTGGTTGCTCCCGCTCGTCGGCGGAGCAACGTTCGCGGCCTTGGTCGTGATCTGGACGACGAGCAGCGTCTGGTTCTGGACCGAGTTCGGTTTCCCGAGCTTCTGAGGTTGCAAGTGTTCAAGAAAGCCGTCAACGTCATCGAGGTGCTCGCGCTGGTCGCGGCACTGGGCTTCGCCGTCGCACTGGCCCGTGGGTCTGACTCCGGGTCGGGCGCGGGCGCGGGTGAGAGCGGATCCGGAGCGGCGATCTACTCGTCGAACTGCGCCTCGTGTCACGGCAACAGCGGGCAGGGTGGCGTCGGGCCTGAGCTCGGCGACGGCAAGGTCGTCGAGGCCTACCCCGACGCCGCCGACGAGGTCGCGGTCGTGAAGCAGGGCCTCGGAGGTGGCAGGATGCCCGCCTTCGGAGGCCGGCTCGACGACGAGGAGATCCGCGCAGTGGTCGACTACACGAGGACCCAACTTGGCAATTGACCGGCGACGCATCGCAGCGGCGGTATTGACCGTCCTCACTGGCGCGCTCGCGGTGGTGCCATTCACCGCCGCCACGGCTTCCGCCGGTGACCAGCCACTGACGAAGAAGCAGTGGATCAAGAGTGCCAATCGCATCTGCCGGCAAGCCGACGATCGCGTCGGCTCAGTCGTCCCTCCGACCGGCGATCCCAGGGGCGATCTCTCGCCCGAGGAGTTCGACGAGCTCGCCGAGTACACGGAAACGGTGCACGACTACTCGGTCGAGGCGCTCGCCGATCTGCGGTCCCTGCGACCTCCGAAACGGGACGAACGAGCGGTGAAGAAGATCGTGCGGGCGCTGGCTGCCGGAGTCGCCGCCATCGACGACGCGACCACGGCAGCGCAACAGCAGGATGGCCCTGCGACGGTCGACGCCCTGACCGAAGCGGAGCGGCAGGCTGACCGTTTCGAAGACGCGGCGAAGGCCTATGGCAGCACCTGCGGGCGCGGCGACGAGAACTCCTGATGGACGCCGCGCCCGTCGTCGTCGGCCTGCTGTTCGACTTCCCGCAGGCCGACGGCGGCGCCAGCTTCGAGGAGGCCGTGCGCCTCGGCGTCGACACCGTCGCGGCGACCGGCCGCCTCGACCGGCCCATCGAGTTCATGCACCGGCACGCCCGCGGCCTGCCTGCCGGCACCGAGCACGA
>JAPSGP010000234.1 GCA_031177445.1 Acidimicrobiia bacterium | reverse complement strand
TCACAAGATGGCCCGGTTGCCGCCCCGACGGCGCCTCACGGATAGGGTTCGCCGCTACGGAATCGGTCGAGATCCGCCTTGTTCGGGCAGAGACGGACAGCATTCACGTTGCGCTCACCGCGGGCGCCGACGCCTTTGACGTCTGGTTCCGCGCTTCGGTCCCACTCTGTCCCGATCGTTCCGACGCGCTGCTCCCCCTGGGACTGCTGGCGGCGATGCGCCGAGGGCTCCCGCTCAAGGTCGCGGGTGTCGTGTCGCCTCAGCTGCTGGCGAACAGCGGAGCCGCGCAGGACATTCTTGCCGCGTTCCTGCCGGGGAAGCTTCACCGAACCAGCATCGCGACCGAACAAAGCTTCGCGTCAACAAGCGTTGGAGCCGGGGTCGGCAGCTTCTTCAGTGGGGGCGTCGATTCACTCCACACCGCACTCAGGCGCGACGGTGAGCTCTCCCACCTCGTGTTCGTCCACGGTTTCGACATCATCGAGTCCAACACGCCACGCGCAACCGCCGGCATCGAGGCTGCTCGTCGCTGGGCAGCGTCGAAAGGAAAGCAGCTCATCGAGGTCGAGACCAACATCCGTGAGGTCACGGACAGGTTCGCGCCCTGGATCATCGCGCACGGGCCGGCGCTCGCCACCACCGCCCTCTTGCTCCAGGTCCACCTCAGCCGCGTGCTCGTTCCCTCGAGCTTCGCGTATCAGTACTTGCTGCCCTGGGGCTCGCATCCGCTGCTGGATCCGCTGTGGGGAACGGAGACGCTCGCAATTGTTCACGACGGCTGCGACGCGACCCGGGTGCAGAAGGTCGCAACGATCGCGGCGAGCGACGAGGCGCTACGTGAGTTGCGCGTCTGCAACTACCAGCACCCGACGTACAACTGTGGCCAGTGCGAGAAATGTCTCCGAACGACCGTGAACCTGCAGTTGGTCGGCGCGCTGGGCCGCTGTCCGACGTTGCCATCATCGGTGCGACTTGTCGACGTCGCTCGGGTGCACCTTACGGAGCCGGGCGCGGAGCCGTTCTGGCGCGAGATCCGGACCGCCGCCTGGGCGAAGCGAGACTGGCCGATGGCCGTCGCAACCTCATGGTTGTTCCGGCCCCGCCCACTCATGACTGCTCGGACCGCGTACAGGCGGATTCGCCACGAGCTCGCGCAGTTTCCTCGCGCGCGCCGCCTCCGTGCGTTGGTGCAGCGAAGTCGGATGTAGGACCCGACCCGGACAGCATTTCGTTTCGCACCACCCGACGTTACGATCGCCCGCTGTGCCCGAACGGCGAGCGGCGGACGGACGCGAACCCGAGCTCGTGAGCGTGATCGTGCCGGCGCGTGATGCTGAGGCAACGATCGAAGACCAGCTCGCGGCCCTGGCGCGACAGGACTACGCCGGCGCATGGGAGCTCGTCGTCGTCGACAACGGCTCTCGCGACGGCACTGCGAGCGTCGTGCGCTCCTGGGCCGAGCAGTTGCCCCGGCTCCACCTCGTGAGCGTTGCGCGCGGCGGGGGCGCGGCGGTTGCGCGCAACGTCGGCGTCGCCGCGTCTCATGGCGACTTCCTCGCGTTCTGCGATGCCGACGATGTCGTGAGCGATCACTGGCTCACGGCCCTGGTGACGGCAGGGCGCGAGAGCGACATGGTCAGCGGCACGCTCGACCTCGGCGCTCTCAACGACGACCTCGTCCGAGCCTGGAGGGTGCAGGGCATCGCGGCGGACCACCTCCCGCCGGGTCTCCGGTTCTTGCCGTCACCGTATGGCGGGAACTGCGCGATTTGGCGCTCCACGCTGGCGCATGTCGGTGGCTGGAACGCCGATTACCGCGTCCTGGAGGACACCGAACTGGGCTGGCGCGTGCAGCTGGCGTCGTATCGGCTGAGCTTCGCGCCCGGCGCGATCGTGCACTATCGGCTGACGTCGAAACTGAGCCAGCTCTGCAGGAAGAGCTACCGCGACGGCAGAGCAGAGGCGCAGCTCTTTCGGGAGTTCGCCGTGCACGGCCTCCCGCGGACGCGGACACTTCGCGCCTTGCGCACGTGGGCCGGCCGCGTTCGCCGGATCCCGGAGCTGTGGAAGTCGCGCGCTCAGCGGGGCGCCTACGTGCGCGTGACCGCGCGCCACGCGGGGCGCTTGGTGGGAAGCATTCGGCACCGCACGCTCTATCTCTGACGCGTCGCCGCGTCCGAATTAGAGTCCCAGCGTTGCATCGCAGCGGGGGGTGAAGGATGCGGCGCGTCGGGGCAGTGTGTTGCGCGCTCGTTGTCATGGCGGTGATGGCGGCGTGCTCGTCGGACAACGGCGATGGCGACGCACGATCGGGACGGCCCGCTGAAGAAGAGCCGTCGAGCACACCCGTGCGCGTAGCGACGCTGAATCTGCTGCACGGGCTCTTCTGCCCGGCCGAGACCGACTCGTGTCAGGCCCCCGACCGGGTGCAGATCTTCACCGAGCTCGTCGAGGCGGCCGGCTGTCCCGACCTCATCGGGCTGCAGGAGATCGGCGAACGGCTCGAGCAACTGCTCCCGGATGCGGTCGCGTCGATGTGCGACGGCGAGTACTCGATCGAATGGGAAGGCGTAGCGAGCCCCGACCGGCAGATGGTGCTCACGCGCGTCCCGGTGCTCGAGCAGGGCTACCTCGACATCGCCAACTTCCCATGGGAGGCGTACTGGGTGCGCGTCCGTTCCAGTCAGGGGCCGGTCGACTTCCTGACCGCGCACTTCGCCAGCAGCACCAACAACCCGATCTGCGCGCCGGACCGTTGCCCACCGATCTGCCCGCCGACCATCTCGACGAACGAGTGCCACGCCGCCGAGGTCGTGGAGTTCTTCGGCGGCCGCGACGGCGCCGCGATCACGATCGCATCGGGAGACTTCAACGCTCGTCCGGGCGAGCCGACGGTCAACCGGTTGCTCGACGCCGACTTCGTCGACGCCTGGCTGGAAGCCGGCAACCCCGAGTGCGATCCGGCGACGCACGTCGGCTGCACCGGTGGTGGCACCCAGCCCGAGCCGTTCGTCGGGATGAACACCGTCGAGGGCCCGGGGTTCGACGAGCGCATCGACTTCGTGATGGCACGCGGCGCCCGCGGATGCGAGCTCGCCATCGACGCCGAGGGCTTCGCGGTCGAAGCGCGCGACGAGCCACTGAACGGGATGTGGTGGCCGGCCGACCACGGCGGGGTGCTCGCTGAGTTCCGCTGCGCCTAGACCCCGAGGCGTTGGTGCAGAAAGACCCGTCATTCGAAGGCTGGTCGACGAGTGCAGCTGGTCGCCGGCGGGGTGGGAGCGCTGGGTCGTCTGCCTCACTCTGCCGCTGCTCGAGGCGGCGACGTCGCGAGGAGAGCGGCAACCTCGCGGGCGGTCGGCATCGACGGCTCCGCGCCCGCTTTCATGACCGCGAGCGCACCGGCCGCGCTGGCAGAAGTCGCGGCGGTACGCAGCGGCGCGCCCCGGGCGAGCCCGGCGGCGAGCACGCCACAGAACGCATCGCCGGCGCCGACCGAGTCGACGACCGGCACGTCGTAGGCCGGGATGGGCGACACCCCCTGTCCGTCGACGATGACCGCACCGGCGTCGCCGAGCGTGACGATCACGTCGGCGCCGACGCCTTCGGCGAGCGTGCGCGCGGCCCGCTCGGGCTCGGTGCCGGCGGGCAGGCCGGTGAGCTGGGCGGCTTCGGCGCGGTTCGCCACCACCAGGTCCACCAGGCCGGCGAACGCCTCGACCGCGGCGACCGCGGGCGCCGGGTTGAGGATCACCGTCACGCCCGCTTCGCGCGCCGCGCGCGCCGCCGCGGCGACCGTGTCGGCCGGGAGCTCGAGCTGGAGCAACACCACAGTCGCGGAGGTGATCAGGTCGCCGGCGGCGTCGACGTCGTCGACTGACACGCGGAAGTTGGCGCGCGGGACCGCCACGATCGAGTTCTCCCCGGCGTCGTCGATCAGCGGCACCGCGACGCCGGTCCCTTCTTCGTCGTCGACGGCGACGTAGCTGGCGTCGACGCCCTCGCGGCGGAGGCACGCGAGGAACTCGTCGCCGAACTGGTCGCGGCCGACGCGGCCGACGAGCGCCGTGCGTGAGCCGGCGCGCACCGCTGCGATCGCCTGGTTGAATCCCTTGCCTCCGAGGAAGGTCTGGAAGGAGGTGCCGAGCACGGTCTCGCCGGGGCTCGGACGGCGCGGCGCCCGCAGCACGAGATCCATCATGAAGCTGCCGACGACGCACACGCTTTCGGCGGTCACGAGCCGGTTACGGTAACGCCGCCTGCGTGACGGCGTCTCGATGGTGCACCTGGGCGACATACTCGGCCCGAGCTGATCGCGGCTCGGCCGAGCCTTGTCGCCGCTACCTAGAGGGTCCGCGCGCGCACTGCCCGCGGGTGCTACCAACGCCGGAGCACTGGTCGACGCGAGGGGGCAGTGATGCGCCATCCGGTTCGGATCCTGGTCGCGGAGCTCATCGGCACGTTCGTCCTGGTGATCGGCGGACCCGGCACCGCGATCCTGGCGACCGGCGGGTTCTTCCAGACCGGCAGCGTCCAGGTGCTCGGTGTGGCGTTCGCGTTCGGCCTGGCGCTGCTGGCGATGGCGTACGCGATCGGCAGTGTGTCCGGTTGCCACATCAACCCGGCGGTGACGGTCGGGTTGTGGCTCAACGGCAAGATCGAGGCGGCACTGGTGCCCGTCTACGTGGTCGCGCAGCTGGCCGGCGCGGCCCTCGGCGGTCTGGTGATCTGGGTGATCGCGAGCGGGGGACCGGGTGACTTCGACCCGTCGGACAAGAACTTCGCCGTGAACGGATGGGCCAACCTGTCACCGGGCGGGTTCGGGTTCAACGCCATGGTGGTCACCGAGATCGTGATGACCGCGATCCTCGTGTTCGTCGTGCTCTCGACCACGCACCGCGCGTTCACGCCCGCAGCCGGTGGTCTGGTCGTCGGCCTGACGCTGACTCTGATCCACCTCATCAGCATCCCGGTCGACAACACGTCGGTGAACCCGGCGCGCAGTTTCGGTGTGGCGGTGTTCGCAGGCGGGGACGCGATCGAGCAGCTGTGGGCGTTTTTCGTGTTCCCGGTGATCGGCGCGGTCGTTGGCGCGGCAGCGTGGTATCTCGTGGGTGACGTGCGGGTGCCGGCCGAAGCCGGGCCCGGTGCGCCGCTGGGCGACACCGCCTGATCGGGCGGGGATGTTCGTCCCCGATTCCATCCAGCTCATCGAAGGCGGCCCCGCCAATCCATACGACTGGTCGATGACGGCCCCGCTGAGCTGGACGGGCACGTTCCGGGGCAGGGTCGGGCGGCTCCTCGTGCCGGCGTCGGCAGAGCAACCGTTCGAGACCGATCTCGCATCGGTTCCTCGACTCCTCACTTGGCTGGTCCCGCGATACGGCACGTACACGAAGGCAGCGGTGCTCCACGACTACCTCTGCCAGAAC
>JAPSGP010000520.1 GCA_031177445.1 Acidimicrobiia bacterium | reverse complement strand
CGTACGCTGAGGAAGGTGGCGACGAACGAGCTCAGCATGTTGAAAGTCGCGTTCTCGCGCGTCGACACCTCGAGGTAGCCGGCGCGTGCCACCTGCGCGGTCTCGGCCACCGCCTCCTCGGCCGCGAGCAGCAGGTTGGGGGCCTCCTTCGGTAGCGGCGCCGAGCCGCGCCGCCAGACCCGGCCGATCTCGCCAACCAGCACCGCGCCGACCGTCAGAGCCGCGCCCACGCCGAGCAGCATCGTTCCCCGCCCGGGCGCCAGCGAGCGGCGTCGTGCGCGCAGAAACCGGTCAGCCACGTAGCTCCGCCTCCTCCACCTCCCGCACGACGCGCGCGGGCACCCCGAGCGCCACCGACCGCGCCGGAACGTCGCGGGTGACGACCGCCCCGGCGCCGACGAAGGCCTCCACGCCGACCTCGACACCGGGCAGCAGCACCGCGCCGCCGCCGATGCGGCACGCGCGGCGTAGCACCGCTCCCCGGAGCGGCTCGCCCCCGCGGCGGCCGGCGGTGGGGTCGTTCGTCAGCACGACCCCTGGCGCGACGAACACGTCGTCCTCCACCACCGACCAGGCCGTGACGTAGGCGGCCGTCTGGAGCTTCACGCGCGCGCCGACCGTCACGTCGTTCTCGACCGACGCGCCCCGGCCCACCACCGTCTCCGCGCCGATCTCGGTCCGCTCGCGCACGTGCGCCTGGTCGGCCACCACGCAACCGTTGCCGATCCGTGCGCCCGCCAGCACCACCGCCGCGGCGCCCACTGCCACCCCGTTGCCGAGCACGGCGGCGCCCGGCTGCTCGCGCGATGCCGTCGAGCGCAGCCCGAGGGCCGGCGCCTTCCCGACCACGCAGCCGTCCCCGAGCTGGACGCCCGCTCCCAGCACGGTCCCGGCGTGAACGACGACGTTCCCGCCGATCACGGCGTCGTCGGGCACGGCCACCCCGTCGCCGAGCAGCAGCCCGGGCGCCCGCTCAGACGCGTGCAGCACGCGAGCTCTCCCGCAGCGACTGCTGGAGCGCCTCGAGCACGCGCACCACTCGCAGCCCGGCCTCCCCGCCCGATCGCGGCTCCGTGCCGTTGCGCACCGCCTCGACGAAGTGGCTGCATTCGATGCGCAGCGGCTCATGGTTCGGCACCCGGGGCGAGAAGATGTCGCCGGAGCGGGCGATGTACTCGCCGTATGAGGACCAGCTCTCGTCGAAGCCCTTGTCGTAGACGGTCAGCTTGCGTTCCAGCTCCATGTCGTCGAAGGTCGCCATCTTCCGGGAACCCACGACCGTGAAGCGACGTTCCTTGTGCGGGTCGAGCCAGGACAGGTGCATGTGCGCGGCCAGCCCGGACGGGAAGCGCAGGTAGCAGAAGACCACGTCCTCGATGCCCTCCTGCATGTAGCTCTCGCCCACCGCTCGGCACTCGTGCGGCTCCTCGCCGGCGAGCCGCAGCAGCACCGACACGTCGTGCGCGCCGAGCGACCAGAGGGCGTTCTCGTCCGGGCGGAGAACGCCGAGGTTGAGCCGGTTCGAGTAGAGGTAGCGGACGTCGCCGAGCTCGCCCGAGTCGATCAGCTCCTTCAGCAGCTCGACGCCTGGGTGGTACTCGAGCAGGTGCCCGACCATCAGCGTACGACCGGTCTCCCGCGCGGCCTCGACCACCCGTTCCGCCTCCTCGGCCGACTGGGCCAGCGGCTTCTCGACGAAGCAGTGCTTGCCGGCCCGCAGCACGCGCTCCGCGAGGGGGGCGTGCGTCGGAACCGGCGTGGCGAGGGCGACGGCGTCGAGCTCGGGGTCGTCGAGGAGGTCGTCGAGCGACGTCGTCGTTCGTGCCCCGTGATAGCTCGACGCGTGGCGCTCGACGGGCTCGGGCGACGAGTCGCACAGCCACGCAAGGTCCGCGAGCCTGCTGAAGTTCCGGGCCAGGTTCGGGCCCCAGTAGCCGAGGCCGACGACCCCGATCCTCACAGCGTTCCCGCCTGAGCGATCGTCCGTGGCTGGCGAGCGAGAACCGAGCACAGCAAGGAGCCGAGCGCAGTCGATGCCGGAGGCATCGGCGAGCATCGGGGACGCCGCTGGGCGAAGGTTCGCGCCCGCCAGACGCGGGCGAGCGCGAGGAAGGGGATGCTCATAGTCGAACCAGGTTCGGCGCCTCGATCCCGCGCGTGACGCCGCACCTGGTTCGACTATG
>JAPSGP010000519.1 GCA_031177445.1 Acidimicrobiia bacterium | reverse complement strand
GCTACCGCCACGGCCATGCGACGCTCGGTCACGTCGGCGGAGCGGAGGCGACCGAGCACCTGCGGAAGGCGATGATCGACTTCCGAGCCGTGCTCGACGAGCTCCTCGAAGCCGAGCGGGTCACCACCGGCTGAGGCGAGGCGACTCGCTTCGTCAGCTCGAGGCGCGCGGGCCGATGACGTCGAGCGCGCTCTCGACGTCACGCACGCCGGGCACGCCGCGGACGCGGGCGACGAGGTCGTCGGCGAGCGAGCGCGTCGCCACGGCTCCGCGAAGCACCGCGACACCGTCTCGCACCGCGACGTCGACGTCACCCGTCGAGACGCCGACTTCGCGCAGCGCCTCGCTCCGAATCCGCTGTACGACCGTCCCGTCGTCCACTACCCGCGCCGCTGGCACGAGCCGGCGGCGCGCGCGCGCCACGAGACCCATGACGAAGCCTGCAGCGAAGCGGGAGCGCTTGACGCCGAGACGCGCCCCACGCCGGACGAGTCGCAGGGTGCGGTCGCGAATGACCCGACGTCGCCTCGTGCCCTGCCGGGGATCGAAGAAGTACGCAACGCCGATGCCTGCAAGGAATGAACGAACCATTCGCACGGTCATCCTCCTCTGCTCGCTTCTCGACAGGCGTACCCTCGGCCGTCGGCTCGAAACGGGTTTGCGGCGGATGCGGAACGGAAACAGCCGTGTCGTGGAGATCGGGTACGCGCTCTCGAGCGAAGAGCACCGGCCGCTCGACCTCGTGCGTCACGCACGGCTGGCCGAGGAGGCCGGGTTCCCGTTCGCTCTTGTCTCCGACCACTTCCACCCCTGGATCGACAAGCAGGGCCAGAGCCCGTTCGTCTGGTCGGTGCTCGGCGCGATCGCGATCGAGACCGAGCGCCTGCGTGTCGGAACCGGGGTCACCTGCCCGCTCATCCGCACGCACCCTGCGATCATCGCCCAGGCCGCAGCGACCGCGGCCGCCATGCTCCCGGGCAGGTTCTTCCTCGGCGTCGGCACGGGCGAGAACCTCAACGAGCACGTTCACGGTGACCGCTGGCCCTCGGCGTCCGAGAGGCGGGAGATGCTCGAGGAGGCCGTCGAGCTCATGCGCCTCCTTTGGCAGGGCGAGCTGTGCAGCTTCGAGGGAAAGCATTACCGAGTGGACGACGCGCGTATCTACACGCTTCCCGACGAGCCCATCGAGGTCGTCGTGGCCGCGGGTGGCCCGCTCGCCGCCGAGCTCGCCGGCCGCATCGGAGATGGTCTGGTCGGCACCGCTCCCGATCCCGAGCTGATCGAACGGTTCGAGCAGGCCGGGGGGAGCGGGCCGCGCTACGGCCAGCTCACGGCCTGCTGGGCGGCAAGCGAGCAGGAAGCCCGCCGGACGGCCCACGAGTGGTGGCCGAATGCGGCCCTCACCGGGCCGCTCTCGCAGGAGCTCCCCCTTCCGAGCCACTTCGAGGAGGCCGCGAGGATGGTGAGCGAGGACGACGTCGCCCAGACGGTGGTGTGCGGGCCGGATCCGGAAGCACATCTCGAGGGGATCGCCCGATTCGTCACGGCCGGGTTCGACCGCGTGTACGTGCACCAGGTCGGACCGGATCAGGAGGGCTTCCTCGACTTCTATGCGAGCGAGGTCATGCCGGGCGTCCGCGAGTTCGAGCCGGCGGCCGGGGCGGCCTCGTGAGTGGCTCGCTGGTCGCTTGGCTCGTTGCGGCCGTCGCGGCGCTGGCCATGCTCCAGCTCGGCGTGAGCACGAAGTCGCTGTCCCTGCCGAACGCGGTCAAGCGATGCGGAGCGTGTGGGCGCCTGGTCCGCTGGGGACGGGTCTGTCGCTGCGCGGATCCTGCCATGCCGCGCCGCTGACGCCCACGGACGGCGGTTCGAGAGCCGCCTGGACGAACAGTGTCGCGGTGGAGCGATCGGTGCCGAATCGTCACACCTTCAGTGTCAGACACTGACAACACGGCTGGTGATGGCGGTCGCCGAGCGGTCGGCGCTCGGCGCTCGGCGTTCCTGGAAACCGCGTTTCGTCGTGTGCGTCGCGGGTACGTAGTGCTCCGACCACAACCCACGAAGGAGGAGCCATGCCGCAGGTGTCGTCCCCGAAGGAGCTCTTCGTCCACGAGCTCAAGGACATGTACTACGCCGAGAAGATGCTGACGAAAGTGCTTCCGACGCTGGCCGACGAGGCGAGTGACC
>JAPSGP010000233.1 GCA_031177445.1 Acidimicrobiia bacterium | reverse complement strand
TGGGGACGAAGATCTCCTCGCGGAACAGACGGTTGTCGTAGAGGTCGCGGGTTGCGGCTTCCTGGTCGCCGCGGTAGCGGTCGAGGAAGGGGCGCGATCGCGTGACGCGCGCCGCGATCGTCGCCTGACCGCCCTCGGGGACGAGCAGGAGCGCGGCGGCACCGGCGCCTGCCCGCTCCTCGAAAGCGGTTCCGGCGCCCGGCACGATGGCGTCCGACACGACGACGAGCGCGACACGAGCCGAGCCGGCGGCGATGGCGTCGGCCGCCCCGAGCAGCGCCTCCATCCCCGCGTGCGGCGAACCTGCGCACAGCGCTCCGCCCGAGTGCGACGACAGCCCGAGCGCGGCCGCCAGCACCGCATGGCTCGGGCCCTCGGCGTACGGGGGCCGGGTCGTGCCCCACCAGAGCCCGTCGACGATGTCGTGCTGGAGCCCCGAAGCCAGCAGCGCCCGGCTAGCGGCCTCGGCCGCGAGCGTCAGGACGTCCTCGTCGGGCCCGCACACCGCGACGTCGCCCCGGCCGCCGCCGCGGCCCCAGGCACGTGCCACCTCGGCGGCCGGCAGCCGCAGCTCGGGCACCGCCGCTCCGACCGCCAGGATGCGCACCGTACTGCTCATGTCTGGAAGATGATACGTGCGGGGTGCGGTAGACGGCCTTGCCGCGCCGCGCACCGATGGCAATTTGTGGCAGTTCGGTTACCGTCTCTCCGTGAGCTCGCTCGAGCTGCCCACCGGTGTGGTGACGTTCCTGCTCACCGACATCGAGCGCTCGACGGTGCTGTGGGAGTCGGCGCCGGACACCATGGCCGAGGCTCTGGCTCGCCACGACCAGCTCATCGCCCACTACGTCGACCGTGGTGGCGGCCGCCTCCTCAAGTCGCAGGGCGAGGGCGACGCGACCCTCTCGGTCTTCCGGCGGGCGAGCGACGCGGTCGCGACCGCTCTACGGGTCCACGCCGCGCTCGAGGGCGAAGAATGGGCCGGAGGCCTCGACTTGCGCGTCCGCATCGCGGTGCACTCGGGCGAGGCGTACGAGCGCGACGGCGACTACTACGGCCCAACCCTGAATCGTGCGGCCCGGGTCCGAGCGCTGGCGTCCGGCGGGCAGATCCTGGTCTCGCACGCCACCGCGGAGCTCGTTCGCGACCGCCTGGCCACGGGCGCGGTGCTCACCGATTTCGGCCAGCACGAGCTGCGTGGGCTGACCCGCGACGAGCACGTCTTCGAGCTCCGGGGCGAGTCCGTGCTCGACGAGCTCGAGCCGGTCGCGTTCGCGGAAGTCACGGCCCCGCCGCGGCTGCCCCTGCCCACGGCGATGGCGCTACCGGAAGGCGCCGTGTTCATCGGTCGCGACATCGAGCTCGCCAAGCTGCGCGAGGCGTGGCTGAGTGCAGCGTCGGGCATGCGACGGGCGATCTTCATCGCCGGCGAACCCGGTATCGGGAAGACCCAGCTCGTGGGCGAGCTGGCGCGCCAGCTGCATAGTGACGGCGCGACCGTGCTGTACGGACGGTGCGACGAGGAGATGCTCGTGCCGTACCAGCCGTTCGTCGAGGCGTTGCACGACTATGTCGCCGCGTGCCCACCCGAGACGTTGCGGGCGCAGCTCCAGGGTCTGGGCGGGGAGCTTGCCCGTCTCGTTCCGCATCTCGCCCAGCGGGTTGCCGACCTCCCGGCGCCGCTCCAGGGCGAGCCCGAGACCGAGCGCTACCGGCTGTTCGAGGCGGTGACCGTGCTGGTTATGAGCATGGCGCGTACCCAGCCGCTCGTCCTGGTGCTCGACGACCTCCAGTGGGCGGACAAGCCGACCCTGCTGCTGGTGCGTCACCTGCTCCGCTCGGCCGAGGAGGGCGCGCCCCTCGTCGTCGGCATCTATCGCGACGACGAGTTGACGCGCGTGCACCCGCTTGCCGAGACGCTCGCCGACCTGCGGCGCGACCAGCTGTTCGAGCGCGTCGTCGTCGGCGGGCTGTCCCGCGACGACGTAGAGCGCCTCCTCGCGGCGACGACGGGCACCGACGTCGCGCCCGTGCTGGCGGCAGCATTGTTCGACACGACCGAGGGCAACCCGTTCTTCCTTGGCGAGGTGCTCCGCCATCTCACCGAGACCGGAATGCTCTCGCCGCACCCGACCAATGCGCGCGCCGAGCTCAGCATCGAGGAGCTCGGGCTACCCGAGGGCGTTCGCGAGGTCGTCGGGCGACGCCTGCTCCGCCTCACCCCTGAGGCCAACCACATGCTCGGACTCGGCGCCGTCGTGGGTCGCACCTTCGGACTCGACGTGCTCGAGCAGATCGCCGAGCTCCCCGAAGACACCGTGCTCGAGGCGATCGAGGAGGCGACCGCGGCGCGCCTCGTCGACGAGGTGCCGGGCCGGTTCGGACGATACGCCTTCTCGCACGTGCTGATTCGGGAGACCCTGTACCGCGAGCTCGCGACCCCCCGCCGGGCGCGACTGCATCGACGCGTCGGCGAGGCGCTCGAAGGGCTCGGCGACCCCACCGCCCGGCTCGCGGAGCTCGCGTTCCACTTCTACGAGGCAGCGCAAGCGGGAGACGTTGACAAGGCGATCGAGTACTGCAGGCGCGCCGGCGACCGTGCCACCGAGGTGCTCGCGTACGAGGAAGCCGCCGGGCACTACGAACAGGCACTCCAGGCGATGGAGCTCGATCCTCGGATGGGCGACGACCGTGCCGGGGCGCTCCTCGTGGCACTGGGCGACGCGTGGTGGCGCGCCGGCGTGCGCGACCGGTCGAAGCATGCCTTCCTCCGCGCGGTCGAGCTCGCCCGCTCGACGGGCGACGGCCAGCTCCTGGGCGCGGCAGCACTCGGTCTCGGCACCGGGCGCTCGTCACAAGAGGGGTTCGACGTCTCCGGGACCGCCGACGAACTGGTGATCGGTCTGCTCGAAGAGGCTCTCGGCTTGCTGCCCGACGAGGACAGCCCGTTGCGAGCGCGCCTGCTGGGGCGGCTGGCGGTTTCGCTGTATTGGTCGGCGCCCCGGGAGCGACTCGTCGAGCTGTGCGCCGAAGCGGTGGCGATGGCCGAGCGGACGGGGGACAAGACCGCGCTCCTCGGCGTGCTCATCAGTCGGAATTACGCGCTGTGGGGTCCCGACGACGCCCCCGCGCGATTGGGAGCCGCGAACGAGATCCTGCACCTCGCCGAGGCACTCGGGCGCGCCGACCGCACGCTCGAGGCGCGGCTCTACCGGATCATCGTGCTGCTCGAGCTGGGCGACGTCGACAGCGCCGACTCCGAGATCGATGCCTTCTGCGCCGGCGCCGCCGAACTGCGGCAGCCCTTCTATCGGTGGTACGCGATGCTGCTGCCCGCGACCCGCGCGCTGCTCGAGGGACGTTTCGACGAAGCCGAACGCCAGGCCAACGAGGCGCTCGTGCTCGCGGAGCAGGCCCAGGACCCGGCCGCGCTTCCAGTATGGGGCGGTCAGATGCTGTTCGTATGGGTGGAGCGGGGCCAGGGCGCCGAGCTGCAGGCGACGTTCGACGCGATTCGCGATGTCGCGGGCGAGATGCCGGCGGTCCAGGCGTCGAGTGCGTGGATCGCACTCGAGCTCGGCCACCTCGACGAGGCCCGCGCGACCTTCGAGCGCATGGCGACGAACGAGTTCGCCGACCTCGGCCGCAACGCCGCGTGGATGAGCTCGATCACGCTCCTCAGCGAGGTGTGCGCCGCACTCGACGACCAACCCCGCGCCGCGGTGCTCTACCGGCTCCTCGAGCCGTACACGGGTCGCAACGTGATGGCGTGGGCGACGGCGCCGGGCGGGCCGCTCGACTACTACCTCGGTCTGCTCGCAACCACGATGGGTGAGTTCGAGGACGCCGAGGCGCGCTTCGAAGCTGCGCTCGAGCTCAGCGATGCGATGAGATCACCGCGGTTCGCCGCTCACGGGCAGTATGCGTACGCGATCATGCTGAAGAGGCGGAGGAGGCCCGGCGATCCGGCGCGCGCGAACACCCTGCTGACGCAGGCGCGCGCCCACGCGCACGCGCTCGGGATGACCGCGCTGCTCGCACGAATCGACGCCTGATCGAGCGACCCGGGTGAGCCTCAGCGTTTCCTGGGCACGTACACGCCGATGCCGTCGGGGAACGCCAGGCCCGCGCCCATCGTCTGCGGCGGCCGCGGCTCGCCGTCGACGAAGCGGAGCCTGCGCACCTTGCCGTCGGGACCGGGGCCGACGCCTTCGGGTGAGACGACGATCGCGATGTCGGCGTAGTAGAGCGTCCCGTCGGGACCGACGCCGAGCCCGAACGGGGTCCCGGTCGTGAACGTCTGCTCGCCGAGCGACTCGCCCTCGGGCGGGTGGAGCACCGTGCGCACGTAGGTGCCGTCCGGGTCGTACTCGTTGATGACGCCGTTGAACACGCTGGAGACGTACAGCTTCCCGTTCGGCGAGCGGACGATCCCGCTCGGCGTGAGGAGGTCGTTCTCGGGCCCGATGAACAGCTCCTTGTCCACGGAATCCACCATCGGCGCGCCGGTCGAGTCCTGGCTCGCGCAGCCGCCGGCGGCGTCAGCGGAAGTCGGGAACGGTCCCGTGTAGCGGTACACACCCGAGCTCGGTGGTCGAGCCGACGCGACGTAGATGCGATCCTGCTTGTCGACGTAGATGCCGCCTGCCGTTGCAATCGCGATGTCGAGCTTGCAGTACTCGACGTCCCTCGAGTTGAAGGGCGGGAACCAGACGATGAGTTGACCGGTCGGGTCCCCGGTGGCCTGGTTCCCGATGTCGGTCGTGACGATGCGGCCGTCGGAGAGGAAGCCGCAGCCGTAGTTCTCGGCGTTGTCGAGCGTTGTCTGGTACGTCGGGGTGAGCTTCCCGACCTGCTCGGCCGACAACTTGCCGACAGACGAGCCGCGCAGCTTGAAGATCCCCCACCCCTGCGGGGGATCGGGCTGGCCGGTGTCCTCGCCGGCGACGAAGCGGTTCGACCCGTCGGGGAAGAAGCAGATCTGCGCGTTGATGTCGAGACCCTCGGGGTCGTCGTCGTGGTTGCGGATCACCGTCTGCTTCTTGAACGGCGGCTTCGAGCTGTACGCGTTGAGGTTGTCGCCCTCGCCGTTGAAGACGATGACCGGTGCCGCCTTCGACTGGCTCGGCGCCGCACCTCCCGCCACCGCGGGCGCGGCGACGAGTGCTGACGCCCCGAGGGCGGCCGACAACGCAACGAGCATCGGACGGCGCGGCCGGGCTGGACGGCCTGGACGGCGTGGTGTCATCACTTGCCTGCCTTCGGTGTGATCGGGACCCTGAGTCCATTGGTGCTGACGAGGCGGTCGAAGCCCTCGGCGAGGGACGGCAGCTTCTTGGTGCTCCTGACCGCGAGGATGCTGACCCGGTCGTAGCTCGCGTTCTTCGGGCCCGGCAGCTTCTTGCCGGTGCAATCACCCTGGTCGTCGAGCCCGCACACCACGCC
>JAPSGP010000518.1 GCA_031177445.1 Acidimicrobiia bacterium | reverse complement strand
GCTCGGGCTCGAGCGCCCGGGCTGTGTCGCCGTCGACGATGTCGACGGCCGGCCCGAGGTCGGTGCCGGGTGGGAGGGCCACCGGCAGTGGTGCCAGCGATTGGAGCGGTTCGACTCCGAGTGCTCCGTCCCACTCCTGATCGAGCAGCCGCCAGTGACGGAAGCTGGTCCGAGCGAAGCCGACGAAGGCGGGCGGGTCGGTGAGCGCGTGCGAATCGGGTGCGAGGATGGCGGCGGCGCCGCCCGATGCGCCCGACGCGAGCTCATCGCGTTCGAGCACCACGACTTCGCCGACGCCTGCGCGCACGCACGACGCCGCGGTTGCGAGCCCGACCATGCCGCCGCCCACCACGAGCACATCAGGGCGGCGGGGCACGTGATGGGGGATGCCGGGGGACAGCGCCGCCAACGTTTCGTCGCCGGCGCACGCGCGCCACACCGAATCGGCCGAAGTCCTCACCGTTCGATGTTCGCAGACTGCGCGTGCAAAGCCGCCACCAAACCGAGGCTGGGCTCAGGCTCGCGAACGGGAACGGACGCCGTCTGCGTCTTCTGCCTGGCCTCGAACTGCAGCTTCGAACTGCTGGCCGCGATCGGCCTCGTCGACGAACAGCCCGATGGCGGTCATGCCGGGCGAGAGGAGGACGACGGAGCCAGGCCGAGCAAGCCCGGCCGCCGAGCGGACCGCATCTGGCATCGAGCGCACTGGACCATGCGTGTTGCGATAGCCGTGATTCTGGAGGCAGCGCTCGAGCACGCGGGTGCCCGCGCCATCGAGCAGCACCACGGGCACGTCGCGGCGGACGATCTGGTCCGCCAGTGCGTCCATGTCGAGCTGCTTGTCGGAACCTCCAGCAATGAGTATGACCGCACGGTCGGCATACGCATCCAGTGCGATGCAGGTTGCCAGCGGATTGGTGGAAGCGGTGTCGTCGATCCACTCGACACCGCCGAAGACACCGACCGGGTACAGGCGATGCCGCACCGGCGCGATGTCGGGGATCGCGTCGCGAACCGCTTCCGTGCTCAGGTGCATGGCGAGCGCGGCTCCGGCCGCCGCCAAGACGTTCAGCCTCGAGTGATCGCCGCGCAATCGCAGATCGGAGAAGGAACCGAGCTCGAGCTCACGATCCTTCCAGTGCGCGACGAATCGATCGTGCTGCGTATAGGTGGCGAAGGCGCCGTTGCCTCGTCGTGAGCCGAAGGTCACGCGCTGGCCGGGCGCGCCGGCAAACGTGGACGCAACTACGGCGTCGTCGACGGGGAGCACGAGCCAGTCGTCAGCGGTCTGGTGCGCGGCGATCCCGACTTTGGCCTCCCAGTACGCCTCCTTGGTGCCGTAGCGGTCCAGGTGGTCGACGTTGAGGTTCGTCACGACCGCAACGTCGGGGGAGAGGCCGTGCTCCATGAGCTGTTCGATCTGAAAGGAGGAGAGCTCGAGCACGACCGGACTGGCGGGGTCGACCTCGGCTAGCGCCTTCAGCGCCGAACGGCCCATGTTCCCAGCCAGGATCGCCGCCGGCCAGCGCCGCCTCAGAAAGTGGTGGACCAGGGTTGCGGTCGTCGTCTTGCCTTTGGTGCCCGTGACGCCGACGACCGGCGACGGGCAGGCTCGAAGGAACAACGTGATGTCGTTCTCGATTCGGCAGCCCACGCTACGCGCGAACTCGAGCCATGGGGCGCGATGGTGAACGGCGGGATTTCGAACGACCACGTCTGCCCATTCGAAATCCTCGTGTCGGTGCTCGCCGAAGGTGAAGCGATCGACCGGGGTTTCGCCGAGCGCTCGAATCGACTGTTCGAGTTCGTCACTCGTCCGCATGTCGGTCACGCGGATCTCGGCGCCGACCTGGTGCGCGTAGCGGGCAGCGCCGACGCCACCCTCTCGGGTACCGAGTCCCATGACCAGCACGCGGCACCGGCGGAGGCCGTTGGGGTCGTTCACGGTCGTATCACCATCAGTTCGGTCGCCCCCGTTCGGACCCAGGCACCACAGTCGACACTGCCACGGCCGGCGGCTCGAAACGAACATCGCGCGCGAAGGGCGGCCACAGAGCTGTTTCACAAGATGGCCCGGTTGCCGCCCCGACGGCGCCTCACGGATAGGGTTCGCCGCTACGGAATCGGTCGAGATCCGCCTTGTTCGGGCAGAGACGGACAGCATTCACGTTGCGCTCACCGCGGGCGC
>JAPSGP010000232.1 GCA_031177445.1 Acidimicrobiia bacterium | reverse complement strand
CGACGGACGCTCCGCGACGGCGGGCCCTTCTACTTCCCCGATCCGTTCGGTGGGGACCGCAGCATCCTGTGGACGCTCGAGGGCGGCGAGGTCGTCCCGCTGGCGATCCATACCGCCGACGACCCGGATTGCCGGGTCTCCTGGAGGGGCCGCATCGACAGCTTCGTCGACTGCGACGACAACCGCCTCACCAGCGAGCAGATCCCTCGCTACCAGAGCCGGGTGCCGCGATCGGGCAAGAACGAAGGTATCGTGCTCGTCGACCTTCGCAGGGAGCTGCCACCGCCCGCGCTGTGAGCGGCGGCTAGCCCGGCTTCTTCAGCGGCGCCCACGCGAGCAGCAGGCGCTTCTCGCCGACGTCGCGGAAGTGCACGACGGCTTCGGCGCGGTCGCCGTCGCCGATGACGTCGAGGATGACACCTTCGCCGAACGCGTCGTGACGGACATCGTCGCCGATGCGCAGGCCCAGCGCTTCGGCCCCCCGCGCGCCGCTGGGACCGCGCTGTTGCATGGCCGACGCGACCAGAAGGTCGCGATGCACTCGCGCGCCGCGACCCTGCGGTCGATCGGCACCGAGCACGTGCACCAGCTCCTCGGGGATCTCCGAGATGAACCGGCTCGGCGGGTAGTAGTCGGTCGAGCCGAACAGCGTTCGCCGCCAGGAGTGGCACAGATACAGCCGCTCGCGAGCGCGGGTGATCCCGACGTAGCACAGGCGCCGCTCCTCTTCGAGCTCGTCCGGATCGCCGAGGCTGCGCAAGTGCGGGAAGATCCCGTCCTCGAGGCCGGTGAGGAACACGACCGGGAACTCGAGCCCCTTCGCCGAGTGCAACGTCATGAGCGTGGCCGCGCTGGTCTCGCCTTCCACGTCGTCGAGATCCGTGACCAGCGAGACCGCCTCGAGGAACGACTGCACGCGCGCGAGCCCGAGCGGCACCGGAGTGGACTCGTCGTCGGCGCTTCCGGTCGCGATCCCGGCGAGCCCGGTGACGCCCCCGGACTCGATGGCCTCGTCGAACTCCCGACAGACGCCGATGAGCTCCTGCAGGTTCTCCAGCCGCGCTTCGGCCTCGATCGAGCCGTCGGCTTCGAGCTCGGCAAGGTAGCCGGTGTCCTCGAGCACCGCCTCGACCACGGCGGCGACGCCCTGACCGGCGGCCCCTTCCACCTCGGCGAGGATGTCGAGGAGGTCGCGAATCCCGCCGAGCGCCTTGCCGCTCACCCCGGCGACGGCGGCGTCGCGGAGCGCGTCGCGGAACGTCAGCCCGTACGACTGGGCGTGGGCACTCACCCGGTTGACCGAGGTGTCACCGACGCCCCGCTTGGGCACGTTCACGATCCGCCGCCAGCTCACCTCGTCGTCGGGGTTCACCAGCGCCCGGAGATAGGCGAGCGCGTCCTTCACCTCGCGCCGGTCGTAGAACCGGACACCGCCTACCACGCGGTAGGGAATGCCCGCCTTCACCAGCGTCTCTTCGATGACCCGGCTCTGCGCGTTGGTCCGGTAGAACACCGCGAGGTCGGAGAACCGGCAGCCCTCGGACTCGGTGAGCCGCCGGATCTCGCCGGCGACGTAGGCGGCTTCGTCGTGCTCGTCCTCGGCGTGGTAGCGGGTGATGAGCTCGCCGCCGATCTGGTCGGTCCAGAGATGCTTCGGTCGCCGGGCGGCGTTGTTGACGATGACCGCGTTGGCGGCGTCAAGGATGCGCTGTGACGACCGATAGTTCTGCTCCAGGACGATGATCGTCGCCTCGGGGAACACCTCCTCGAACCGCACGAGATTGCGGTAGTCCGCGCCACGGAACCGAAAAATCGCCTGATCGTGGTCTCCCACTGCCATCACGCTGCGATGCTCTTCGGCAAGAAAGCGAACGAGCTCCCACTGGGCCGCGTTCGTGTCCTGGAACTCGTCCACGAGCACGTGACGGAACCGCTTGCGCCAGCGCTCGAGGACGTCGGGATGCTCCCGGAACAGTCGCACCGCCAACAGCAGCAGGTCGTCGAAGTCGGCAGCGGATGCGTCGAGCAGGCGGCGCTGGTACTCGCGGTACACCTCGGCGAGGCGGCGCTCCGGGGGCGTCGTCGCCCGCTCGGCGAACTCGGACACGCTGACGAGCTCGTTCTTCAGCGCCGAGATCTGCCCTGCGAGCCGGCGGGGCGGAAACCGCTTGGGATCGAGATCGAGATCGCGCCGTACGTAGTCGACCAACCGGACTGAGTCGGACTGGTCGTAGATCGAGAACGACGACCGGATCCCGAGCGCCGACGCCTCGCGTCGCAGGATGCGGGCACAGGCAGAGTGGAAGGTCGACACCCACATGCGCTGCGCAACCGGTCCGACGAGCGTGCCGACGCGCTGCTTCATCTCGCCGGCAGCCTTGTTGGTGAACGTGATCGCCAGCACCGCGAACGGCGACACCGACTGCTCGCGAATGAGCCAGGCGACGCGATGGGTCAGGACGCGGGTCTTGCCGGAACCGGCTCCGGCGACGACGAGCAGGGGAGTGTCGTGGGGGGCGGTGACCGCCTCGCGTTGCACCGGATTGAGCCCTGCGAGTAGCTCCGAATGGTCAGGAGCACGGTCCTCGGCCGCGGGGTCCTCGGGCGCGACGCTCATTGCGCCGCCAGCGTACCGGCGCGGTACGACGATTACGTCTCTGCGGTGGGCTCGAGACTGAGCTCGGCAGTGCCCTCACCGGTCGCGGTGCTCTCGTCGCGCCACGCGCGCAGGAGCCGCGTCCGATCTTCGTTCAGCGCAACCGTGAACGCGCCGTTCTCCTCGTCGATCTCGAGACCGAAGTACGGCACCCACTCGCGGTCGAGCGAAGGCGCTGCCGGATCGGTGCCTTTCGGGACGCGACGAAACCGCATGCGCTGGCTGTCGAACAGCCAGATGCTGTGGGTCGATTCAATGCGCTCCATGCGCTCCATGCGCTCCATCGGCTCTCCCGGCAGGGCAGCGGCAGGCGAGTTCGTAAGGGTACTCCGCATCGGCTGAGCTTGCCCCATCCCGCCTGAGCCAAACCTGAGTGAGGGATTTGCCCGGTTTCAGGCATCGAGCAGGAGCGTGACCGGGCCCTCGTTGACCAGCTCCACCTGCATGTGGGCGCGGAAGCGCCCGGCGGCGACCTCGATCTCGTGCCCCCGCAGCGCGGCGACAAAGGCGTCGACGAGGGGCTCGGCCCGCTCGGGCGTCGCGGCCGCCGCCCACGACGGCCGCCGGCCGCGCCTCGTGTCGCCGTAGAGCGTGAACTGGCTCACGACCAGCGCGGCGCCCCCGACCTCGAGCAGCGAGCGATTCATCATCCCGGCGTCGTCGTCGAAGACGCGCAGGTACACGACCTTCCCGGCGAGCTTGGCCGCGGTGGCGACGTCGTCGTCGTGGGTGACGCCGACCAGAACGCACAGGCCGAGACCGATCTCGCCGACGAGCTCCCCGTCCACGCGCACGCGCGCTTCCGTGACCCGCTGGACCAGAGCCCGCACGACTACTGGCTCTGCTTGAGCTCCTCGTACTCCTTCAGCGCCCGGCGATGGCCATTGGCGCCGGAGCCGACGATGCCCCCGTCGCGCACCTCCTTGACGACGTCCTCGAGGTGCTTCAGCCGCCCGTACACGTCGTCTTCCATGCCTGCGCTGACGACCTGATCGAACGCCTCGTGGATCCGGTCGAACTTGCGGCGGATCTGCCCGTACTCGTCCTCGAGCTTCTCGCGCGCTTCCTCCAACGACTTCGCCATGCCCTACCTCGTCTCGACTCTGGACCCTCGCTCTACTCCCACTCGATCGTGCCCGGCGGCTTACTCGTTATGTCGTAGGCGACGCGGTTCACGCCCGGGACCTCGTTGATGATGCGCGAGGCGATGCGCTCGAGCACCGAGTCCGGTAGTCGCGCCCAATCGGCGGTCATGGCGTCGTCGGACGTGACCGCGCGCACGACGATCGGGTACTCGTACGTGCGGCCGTCGCCCATGACGCCCACGGTGCGCACCGCCGGGAGCACCGCGAAGCTCTGCCAGATCTGGCGGTACAACCCGGCGCGCTTGATCTCCTCGACTACCACCGCGTCGGCCTGGCGCAGGATCTCGAGCCGTTCCGGCGTGATCGCCCCGATGATGCGCACCGCCAGCCCGGGCCCGGGGAACGGCTGCCGCCAAACGATGTCGGGCGGCAGCCCCAGCTCCTCGCCCACCGCCCGCACCTCGTCCTTGAACAGCCGGCGCAGCGGCTCCACCAGCTCGAACTCGAGGTCGTCAGGAAGACCGCCGACGTTGTGGTGCGACTTGATGGTGGCATTCTCGCCCCCACCCGACTCGACGATGTCGGGATAGAGCGTGCCCTGCACGAGGAAGCGAGCATCTTCGTGTTCCCGCGCGACCTCCTCGAACACCCGGATGAAGGTCTCCCCGATGATCTTGCGCTTGCGCTCGGGGTCCTCGACGCCCTCGAGCGCGCCGAGAAAGCGGTCGCCCGCCTTTACGTGCACCAGGTCGACGTGAAACTGGCGCCGGAACGTCTCCTCGACCTGCGCCGCCTCGGCCATCCGGAGCAGGCCGGTGTCGACGAGGACGCAGGTGAGCTGGTCGCCGACCGCCTTATGGACCAGCGCCGCCGCCACCGCCGAGTCGACGCCACCGGACAGCCCGCACAGCACCTTCTCGCCGCCCACCTGGGCGCGGATCTCGGCGACGGCCTGGTCGATGATCGAAGTGTTCGTCCACGCGGGCGGACAGCCGCAGACTTCGTAGAGGAACTTCTCCAGCACCTCCTGCCCGCGCTCGGTGTGCGCGACCTCGGGATGGAACTGCACGCCGTAGACGGCGCGGTCCCGGTCCTCGAGGGCGGCGACGGGCGCGCCCGGGGACGAGGCGGTCACGGTGAAGCCTGGGGGCTCGGCCGTGATCGCGTCGCCGTGACTCATCCACACGATCTGCTCGTCGGGCAGGTCGGAGAGGAGCACCGACGCCAACGGCGTGCGCGTCAGCGGCGTGCGGCCGTACTCCCCGGTGCCGGTGCGGCGACCTCGCCCCCGAGGTCGCGCGCCACGAGCTGCGCGCCGTAGCAGATGCCGAGCACCGGCACTGCCGCCTCGAACACGGCCGGGTCGACGGCCTTGGCATCGTCGGCATACACCGACGCCGGGCCCCCGGAAAGGATGATCCCTGCCGGCCGGCGAGCGAGCATCTCCGACAGCGGCATCGTGCAGGGCACGATCTCCGAGTACACATGGGCCTCGCGCACTCGCCGGGCGATCAGCTGCGCGTACTGGGCCCCGAAGTCGACGACCAGGATGGTCGCGGCGGTCACCGTCCCATGCCGACGCCCTGCGAGCGCTGGAGCGCCTTGCCCTCGGTCTGCAGTGCGGGCGCGACCATGACCTCGGCCTTCTGGAACTCTTTCACCGTCTCGTAGCCGGTGGTGGCCATCGACGTGCGCAGGGCGCCGAACA
>JAPSGP010000517.1 GCA_031177445.1 Acidimicrobiia bacterium | reverse complement strand
CATGCGGGTCGGGATCATCGGTGCCGGGCGGATCGGTAGCAACCTGGCCACCCAATAGGTGCGGCGAGACCACGACGTGCTCATCAGCTTCAAGCGGGACGAGAGCGAGCTCGCTCGACTGGCGGAGCAGATCGGCGCCCGCTGGGGATCGGTGAGTGACGCCGCCCAGCACGGCGACGTCATAGTTGTCTCGGTTCCCTGGCCTGCGGTCGAGGAAATCGCGGCCCAGGTGCAAATCGGTGACAAGGTGCTGGTCGACACGACGAATCAGTTCGCAGGCGGAGGTGTCACGTCGATTCCCGGGGGCAGGTCGGCGGCCGAGTACAACGCCAGGCGCTTCTCGACCGGCAAGCTCGTGAAGGCATTCAATACGTACACGTCGGCCTTCCAGGCCGTCGGCGACGGGCGGGTGAGCGAGCCTGTGGCCATGTTCCTCGGCGGCGAAGACCGGGAAGCCAAGGCAGTCGTCGAAGGGCTGGTGCGCGACGCCGGGTTCGAGCCGATCGACCTCGGCGGGTGGTCGACGATCTTCCTGATGGAAGCACCGCGCCGGACTGGGTCGGTGTACGGCGAGTCGTACAGTCCTGACGCGGCGCGACGCATCGCATCGGCGGCCGCGACCGATCTGAACGAGGCCGCTCGCCTGGCCCAGGCGCTCAAGCAGCCCGACTAGCGAGTCATCGCGACTGCGATCGCAAGGGCGCGGTCGTCATGGGTGCGACGAAGCGAATCAGGGGACGCTAGGGTCACGTCGGTGAGCGCGTCTCTCGAGCGGTTCGGGCCCACAGGCGATCCGGATGCGATCGCGGCGGCCGTCGAACGTGACGGCGCGGTGATCGTTGAGAACCTGCTGTCGCTCGACGTCGTCGCGCAGGTGAACGAGGAGGTCGCGGCCGCGGTTGTCGCCGCCGATCCCAGCGAGGAGCTCTTCAACCCGATCATGCAGGCGTTCCACGGGCCGTTCACCAAGCAGGTCGCAGGAGTCCCGGGCATCTCACGGACCTTCGCCACCGAAGTGATGTGCCATCCGGTGCTGATCGCGCTGTGCGATCACATCCTGTTGCCGTCCTGCGCCCGTTACCAGCTCAACCTCGGCCACCTGCTCCAGCGCGGGCCCGGGTCCGAGGAGCAGTGGCTCCATCGCGACGAGGCGGTCTGGAGCGATGTGCCGCATCCACATCCCGAGCTGCAGCTCGCGTCCGTCATCGCGTTCGTCGACTTCACGCGCGACAACGGCGCGACCCGCGTCGTGCCCGGCAGCCATCGCTGGCCCGACCGGCAGCTCACGCCCGCGAAGCAGGTCGCCGGGGCGGCGCCGGATCCCGAGCAGATCGCGTTCGCCGAGATGCCGGCCGGCTCGGCGGTCATCTACTCGGGCGGCACGATCCACGCCGGTGGGGCGAACACCACCGACGTGCCCCGCCGCGGCGCTCACCTCAGCTACTGCCTGGGCTGGCTGCGCACCGAGGAGAACAACTACCTGTCGATCCCGCCCGCGATCGCCGCCACCCTCCCCCGGCAGGCTCAGGAGCTGCTCGGCTACGCGGTCCACGACAGCATCCCGCGCGGCGGCGGCTATCTCGGCATGGTGCGTATGCAAGATCCCGTCGAGCTCTTGGCGCGCGGCGAGCTGGGATAGGTCGCAAGCGACCGGTCAGCGAGCAGCTGACCCCACACCGCCGACGCGATGAGCTGGAACACGGCCGTGTTCTGTGAGCTCTGGATGAATCCGTCGCACCCGAGCCACGATGTCAAAGGTCCGCGAGTCCTCGTTCGGTTCCGGGCTCGACGGCGCGCGCTATACCGTGCTCGTGATCGATCGCCGTCGGTTTCTCCAAGGGGCTCTGGCGCTCGGAAGCGGCGCGATGGTGGGCGGATCGCGCCTGCGCACGCTCGAGGAGCAGACATTCCGCCGGGCGCGCCCGCTACGCCTGTCGGGCGACCGCCTGCTCGACCATCCGGCCCGCGAGTGCCCGATCGACACCGTGGTCGTGGTCATGCTGGAGAACCGATCCTTCGATCACGTCTTCGGGTGGATCGGGAACGACGAGGACTTCCTGGAGGAGGGACGTCGACGGTTCGGCCGCGATTTTCGCGTCGACGGGTCGATCAACGAGAAGTACAAGAACCCAGCCGGCGCGGAGCGTCGAACGCGCGACGCGCTCAAGGCTCTGGGCAGTGAGACCAATGC
>JAPSGP010000231.1 GCA_031177445.1 Acidimicrobiia bacterium | reverse complement strand
GAAGTGGCGGTCGGGCGAGATCACCACGCAGCCGCCGCTGTACAGCGTGCTCAAGGCCATCCAGTGGGCGGTGCCGTGCATGAACGGGCACGCCGGCAGGCACCGGGTCCGGCCGTCGCGCGCCAGCTCGGCGACCTCGTCGGGAGACGCCGGCGTCCGCGACGTCACGAGCGTGGCGAGCGCGCCGAAGAAGATGTCTTCGGCCCGCCACATGACGCCCTTGGGCATCCCGGTGGTCCCGCCGGTGTAGAGGATGTACAGGTCGTCGGCGGACCGGTGCGCGAAATCGCGCGTGGGCGACGAGCGCTCGAGCGCGTGCTCGTAGTCGACCGCGTGCAGGGTAGGTTCCGACGACGCCGAGCCGTCGTCGACCTCGACGAAGGTCTCGAGCCTCGGTAGCCGGTCGCGCACCGCCGCCAGCGTGGCTGCGTAGCCGCGGTGAAACACGATGGCCTTCACGTCGGCGTCGTCGAGCAGGTAGCGGAGCTCCTCTTCGACGTAGCGGTAGTTCACGTTGATCGGGACGGCACGCAGCTTGAACGCCGCCAGCATGCCCTCGAGGTACTCCGTGCCGTTGGTGAGGTAGAGCGCGACATGATCGCCGGGGCCGATGCCGGAGGCGGCCAGGAAGTGCGCCAGCCGCGTGGCTCGCTCGTCGGTGGCCCCATAGGTCAGGCGCCGATCGCCGCACACGAGCGCCTCCCGGTCGGGCACGGTGTCGACGACCCGCTCCCACAGGTCGGCGAGGTTCCACGTCATGTAGGGCGCAAGCTACCGGCGGCGCCTCGAGCGGGTCGACACGGCGGCGGTCACGCTGGCGAGCTCGCGGGCGACGTCGAGGAACGCCTGCACCACCGGCAGCTCGGCGACCCCCGGACGCAGGTAGAGCCAGACGGGCACACCCAGGGGCCCGTTGTCGTCGGTGAGCACCGGAGAGGGCGGCGTGGCGCGGCGGGGTACCGCATCGTCGGCGAGCACTGCGGTGCCGATGCCCTGCTCCCGCAGCGCGAGCAGCGCAGCGGGATTGCTGCTCTCGAACTCGATCCGGGGCTCGAACCCGGCGGCCCGGCAGGCCCGGTCCACCTGGTTGCGAGACCGGTCACTCAGCGGTGTGACGAGCAGCGACTCCTCACGGAGCCGCTGCACGGGCAGGGTGGACTGCTTGCCCTGTGGGTGCCGTGGAGGCAGGACGGCTGTAATCCGCGCGTCATAGAGCGGGAACGACTCGAGGCCGAGGTCGTCGTCGAGGGGCGCGCTCGTGATGACGTCGACGGCGCCGATGAGCAGTGCGTCGACAAGCTGTTCCTGCAGACGTCCGATGGAATCGTCGAACTCGCGGAGGTCGACGTAGAGATGCGGGTGGCGGCGCCGCATCTCGTTGGTGACCCGGGCGAGGATCCCGGCGATGTGCGATGACGTGCATCCGACCGTGACGACACCCACCTGTCCTCTGCGCATGTTCGCCGCTACCTCCTGCATCCGGTCGGCGGCCCACAGCAACTGCTCGCCCCGCTCGAGCAGTTGCGTGCCCACCGACGTGATCCGCACCCGCCGGCCTTCGCGTTCGAACAGCGGGACTCCGAGCTCGTCCTCCAGCTGACGCACCTGTCGCCAGACCGCGGGTTGCGCGACCTGCAGACGCTCCGCCGCGCCCGCGTACGTGCCGGTGCGGGCGACGGCGGCGAAGTACGCCAGTTGCCGGAGCTCCATCGATCCATCACTGCCTTGTCGGGAGAGAAATGCCGAAGTGATATTGATTCTGGTTAAATAATATCAGATCAGCATCAGAAGGCGAGCACCTCTGGTGCGCGAGCGCGCGCGAGCCAGCGCGCGTGCCTCGAACTGGAGTCGTCCGCGTCGAGCGCCGGGACCGCGACGGGGGCTACGGCGCGACGGTGCCGAACGCGCGGGCGAGCCGGCGGTGCCGGTGACGGAAGATCGCCTTCACGATCGCGCACGCCACCGGTGCGGGCGCCCACCGGCGCGGTTCGAACCTCAACCGGTCGCGCAGCTCACACCCGCCCGGCACGCCTTCGACCGTGCGCTCGTGCTGCCACAGGCGCATCGAGAACGTCGTCGAATGCTCCAAGAACCGGTTCGGCTCGATCTCGGCGATCGTGAGGTCGTTGTAGTCGAAGGGCAACACCCCGAACAGCAGAACCCAGCTGCGACCGACGTGCGTGCCCGGATCGACGTCGGCGAGCGAAGCGTTGCGCCACCGCGATGGCACGGTCATGCGCATCCAGGGCTTGAACTCGTCGTTGATGCCGGCTGGTGTCGTGACGCGTGCCCAGACCTCGTCGCTCGACGCGGCCAAGCGGGAAGTCTGTTCGACCGTATACGGCACCGGCTGTCAGGCGAGCTCGCCGGCGAAGTGCCGAACCGTGAGCGGCTCGCCCGTCGCGTGCTCGATCAGGTGGTCCCAGCGGCTCGCAGCTGCGGGGCGGAAGAACCGCGCCGCGAGGAACTGCCCGGCCTCGGCCTGGTCGACGATGCCGCCGGCCCGCTCTGCCAGCGTGGCCTGGAGTTGTGACGCCACCAGCTCGCCGTAGAGATAGTTCTGGTAATAGACGGGCGCGACCGCAAGGTGGATCTTTGCCGCCCAGTCGGGCGCATGACGTCCGTCGGGCCGGCGTACGAGCTGGAAGCGCTCCACCAGGTCCCACCACCGAGCGTCGTGGTCGGCGTCGGGATCCGCGTACAGGCCGCGTTCGAAGTGCGTCATCACGAGCACCCAGCGCGCGAACACGAGGAGTGCCGCGCGGCGCGAAGCGTCCAGCGCCGGCGCGAGCGCGGCGAGCCGATCACCGGTCACGCCCGCCACCGACTCGAGCCACTCGGGTCGGCGCGCCAGCCGTCCGAACAGCATGGCGACGCCCTCGGTCGTGAGCGCGTGCGCCGGCTCGCGCAGGAACCAGGGGAGGGTGCGATCGAGCGCGCGGTCGTACGCCGCGTGGCCGAACTCGTGCAGCATGGTCTCGGCCCAGCGGGCGTTCGGTTGGACGTTGCACAGAACCCGCACGTCGCCGGAGCGGTCGACGTGGATGCAGAACGCGTGCTGGCTCTTACCCGGCCGTGCGTAGAGGTCGCTGTGCTCGAGGACGGGTCGCAGATCGAGGCCGATCCCGTCGTAAGTGCGCATCGTGAGCGCTTCGAGGTCCAGCTCGGCGAACACGTCGTCGAGCCCCACCGCCGCCGCGCCCGGTGGGTCCTGGAAGAACGGGTCGTCGAGGTGCCAGGGACGGAGGTCTTCGGTGTCGGTGCGGAAGCGGGTGGCGAGCTGGCGATCCAGCTCGGCCTTCCAGGCCGCGAACGGTCCCGCGGTGGCGGCGTCGACCTCGTCGAGCGTCTCGAAGAGCCGCACTTCGTCGAGCTCGCCGGTCGTCAGCGCGAGCGCGAAGTGGTCGCGGAACCCAAGGGCGCGAGCAGCCTCGTTGCGGGCACGGACCAGCTCGCGCACGTCGCCCGCGACCTCGGTGCCCACCTGTTTCGACGCTTCCCATGCCGCCCGCCGCTGCGCGGTGTCGTCGCTCGTGCGGAGGATCGACAGAATCTCGTTGTCGTCGACCCGCCGGCCGTCGATCTCGCCCCGGAACGAGTTGAACGTGGCTTCGACGGCCACCTCGAGCTCGACGATGCGGCGTCGCAACGCCTCCGGCACCTGCTGCGCGAGGAAGGCGTCGTGCAGCACGTCGAGCTGGCGGGCGACGAGCGGCTCGAGGCCAGTCGCCCGGCGCGCGGCCGCGATCGCGGCGAACGTGTCAGGCTCGGCGAGGACGGCACGGCGCTCGAGCTCGGCCGCTTCCCGTCTTGCCGCGGCCTCCGGTGACGAGTGGGTGTTGGCCTCCCACCACGCTTCCGCGATCGCGACCTCGAGCGGCCGGAGCCGCGCCTCCACGTCGTCGATCAGCTGTTCCGCGTCCGCCACGGCCGCCGAGTGTACGAGCGCGCCCGCCGATGCGTCGCTGACGCGCAAATAGTGTGCGTGAGACACCCATCGTCGAGAGCGGAGACGGGAGACCATGACGCAGATTCGGTTCGGGGCGTTCGCGCCGCAGGGGTGGAAGACGGAGCTGATCTCGGTCGACGGCGCCGCCGCCAAGTGGGCCAAGTGCCGGGAGACCGCACTGCTCGCCGAGCAGCTCGGCTACGACTCGATCTGGGTGTACGACCACCTCCACAACATCCCGACGCCGACGCACGAGGCCGTGTTCGAGTGTTGGACGACGATGGCCGCACTCGCCGAGGCGACCAGCCGGATACGGCTCGGTCAGATGGTCAGCTGCAACTCGTACCGCAATCCGTCGCTGGCCGCCAAGATCAGCTCCAGTGTCGACGTGATCAGCGGAGGTCGGCTCGACTTCGGGATCGGCGCCGGCTGGTACCAGCACGAGTACGAGGCGTACGGCTACGAGTTCCCCGCGCCCAAGGTCCGCATCGGGATGCTGCAAGAGGCGACCGAGATCGTGAAGCTCATGTGGACCGAGCCCGATGCGCACTACGACGGTCGCTACTACAAGGTCGCGGGCGCGCAGTGTGACCCGAAGCCGCTGCAGTCGCCGCACCCGCCGATCTGGATCGGGGGCGGTGGTGAGCAGCTGACCCTGCGCGTGGTGGCGCGTCATGCCGACAAGGCGAACTTCGGCGGCAAGCCGCACGAGTGGGCGCACAAGCGCGAGGTGCTGCAGCGACACTGCAAGGAGGTCGGCCGGGACGAGGACGAGATCGAGAAGACGTGGCACCCCGAGCTCGTCGTGCGTGAGGACGAGGCCGACGCCCGTCGCTTCCACGAAGCCCGGCGACAGCGTCAGTCGTGGCTCGAGGACTGGAACGGCTACCGGCAGGGAAACCTGGCCGGGACGCCGGAGCAGGTCGCCGAGCGCATCCGCGACTACGTCGAGCTCGGATGCACCTACTTCGTCTGCTGGATGCCCGACTACCCGGACGAGACCACCCTGCGGCTGTTCGCCGAGCAGGTGATCCCCGAGTTCCGTTAGACGCGGGGATTCAGGTCAGGCGCGCGTGTGCGTGTCGAAGAAGTCGAGGATGAGGTCGGCGGCGTTCACATGAGGATCAGCGGCAGGCCGTTGCTCCGGCGCGGCCCCTCGGGCGTTCGGGCGTGGCGACGCGGTAGCTGCGAGCGGTCCCCTGGAAGTCGATCGTCTCGGGCGCTGACCGGCGTCCACGACGCACGCCCGCGACTCGGGCGAGCCGGCGGCCGCAACGGTTGCCGCGGGGATCGAGCCGAGCGTGGCGGCGGCCGCCGCCAGCAGGCTGCCGACCGCCCGGCGCATTGGGCGCGTTGCTACTTGAACCAGATGCGCTGGTACGAGCGGCTTTCGGGATGGAGGAGGAGCCCGACGAGCGCGCCGTCGAACAGCAGCGTGATGATCAGCGGGAACTCGAACACGTCGGCGCCGAACACCGCGAAGAGGAGCAGCACCCGAAAGATCGCGATCT
>JAPSGP010000516.1 GCA_031177445.1 Acidimicrobiia bacterium | reverse complement strand
CGCGCAGGGCACCGGGAGGCGGTGGCGATCGCGCTCGACCCGGCCACGAGCGAGGTGTTCGCCGACGGTGTCTACCGCTTCGAGGGCCGCGAGAAGTCGAGCGCCGACATGCCGGCGTTCTGGGCCCAGCTGATCGACCGCTACCCGATCGTGTCGATCGAGGACGGCCTCGCGGAGGACGACTGGGCCGCGTGGGCGCAGCTCACGGCCGAGCTCGGCGACCGCGTCCAGCTCGTCGGCGACGACCTCTTCGTGACGAGCCACGAGCGGCTCCGGGAGGGAATCGAGCGCCGCGTCGGCAACTCCATCCTCGTCAAGGTCAACCAGATCGGGACGCTGAGCGAGACGATCGCGGCCGTCGGGCTCGCCCACGACAACGGCTACAGCGCGGTCATGTCGCACCGCTCGGGCGAGACCGAGGACGCGATCATCGCCGACCTCGCGGTCGCTCTCGGCACCGGCCAGATCAAGACGGGCGCCCCGGCGCGCTCGGACCGCACGGCGAAGTACAACCAGCTCCTCCGCATCGAGGAGGAGCTCGGCTCGCGTGCCGTCTACCCGGGCTGGGCCGCCTTCCCGAGGGCGCGTCGCAGTTAGCCTGTAGGGGCAGATGGTCGTCGCCCCTCGCCGCACGAAGATCGTCGCCACGCTCGGGCCGGCGTCGTCGTCGCCCGACATGCTCGCCGAGCTCGTGCAGCTGATCGACGGCGCCCGGCTCAACTTCTCGCACGGCACGCACGACGTCCACGCCGAGACGGCGAGGCTCGTGCGGGAGGCGCGCGAAGACGCGAAGCGGCCGGTGGCCCTCATCGCCGATCTCCAGGGCCCGAAGCTCCGTGTGGGCGAGCTCGACAACGGTCCGGTGATGCTGGAGCGCGGGACGCACATCACGATCGCCGGTGAGGACGTCGCGCGAGACGACGACCTCCCCATCGCGCCGGCCGTGCTCGGCTCCGTGCTCCAGCCCGGGAACGACGTTCTCGTCGACGACGGCGCCGTGCGGCTGCGCGTGGAGCGTGTCGAGCGCGGCCGCGCGCGCTGCGAGGTGATCGTGGGCGGGCCCGTCGCCGCGCACAAGGGCGTGAACCTGCCAGGCGTCACGCTGCCGATCCCGTCGCTGACGCGGAAGGACATCGACGATCTCCAGTTCGCCCTCGAGCTCGGCTGCGACTACATCGCGCTCTCCTTCGTCCGTACCGCCGCGGACGTGCAGGCTCTGAAGACCCTGATCGAGGCATCGGGCGCGACCGCGCACGTGATCGCGAAGATCGAGAAGGCCGAGGGCGTGGCCGTCCTCGACGAGATCCTCACCTTCGCGGACGCAGTCATGGTCGCGCGTGGGGATCTCGGCGTCGAGATCGGTGCCGCCGAGGTGCCGCTGATCCAGAAGCGGATCATCCTGCGCGCGCTCGAGCGGGGGAAGCCGGTGATCACGGCCACGCAGATGCTCGAGTCGATGATCCACACGCCCGAGCCCACGCGCGCCGAGGCCTCGGACGTCGCCAACGCGATCCTCGACGGCACCTCGGCGGTGATGCTCTCGGGCGAGACGGCGATCGGCGAGTACCCCCGCGAGGCGGTCGCGTACATGGACCGGATCGCGCGCGCTGTCGAGCCGAGCATCGACTACCGGCACGAGACGCCCACTGCCGAGGAGCAACCGACCATCGGGCAGGCGATGTCAAACGCCGCCTGCGACATCGCGGAGGCTCTCGCCGCGACGGCGCTCCTCGTGCCGACCTTCACCGGCCGCACCGCCTCGGCTGTCGCACGGCTGCGCCCGCGGCGCCCGATCGTCGGTCTCACGCATCACGAAGACTCGCTCCACCACATGGCGCTCGAGTGGGGCGTGACCCCGATCAGGATTCCCGAGTGCGCCGACGTCGAGGAGCTCTGGCAGACGTCGATCGACGCCTCGAAGGCGGCCGGCATCGTCGATCCCGGCGACCGGGTCGTGATCACGGCGGGCACGGCGGTCAACATCCCCGGCTCGACGAACGTGATCAAGGTGGACATCGTCTAGGAGGCCTGGCGGCACAGCGTTCGTTTCGCCAAGCCTCCTGAAGAGGCAGGACCTCGGGGCTCGCCGCGGAACCTGCACCCGTGGCGAAGAAGGGGGCGAAGCAGGAGCGGACAGAGGCCGAGCCGCGGCCGAAGCGCGGTCGCAAGCACGCGCGCTCGCAGCGGACGACGATCCTGCTG
>JAPSGP010000049.1 GCA_031177445.1 Acidimicrobiia bacterium | reverse complement strand
ATAGAATCGACCGATGGATCGCATGCAGGTCGGTGCCGTCGACTACCACACCGCCGGAGAGCCGTTCCGGATCGTCAGTGGGGGAGTGCCACGGCTCGCGGGAAAGACGATCCTCGACAAGCGCCGCTACGCGTCCGAGCACCTCGATCACATCCGGCAGCTGCTCGTCTTCGAGCCGCGCGGACACGCCGATATGTACGGGTGGCGACGCATCGAGGAGGAACTGGGAACGCTGCCCGATGACGCTCCGAAGGCTGCTGACGAGAAGTCCGAGCTTCCGCACCCACAACCCGTGTAGCGGTGAGTTGGATCGCGCCTCGTCAAGCGTGGTCCACGCCTTCGTCGCTCAACGCGCGCACGGCGACCGGCAGGCTGATGGCGGCGTCGACGCCCGGTGAGTGGTGCACGACCGGCGAGGCGAGCGTGGGGGGTAATCCAGCGGCCTCGCGCATGGACTCCTCGCCGCGCACCATTTCGGCCCGGTGCAGCGGCCACGCTCTGTGCTCGAGGTCGAACCGCCCCAAGAACGCCCAGCGCTTGGTGTAGGCGTGCCATCGGCCGGTGAAAAATGTCGAGGCCGTCTTGCTGCTCGATCTGCGCGTCGTCGTAACGAATCTCGAAGTCGTAGTTAGGCGCCTTGCGGCGACCATCGGCGCGCCGCCGACCCGAGTACTTGACGTTGCCGTTCCCCTCCACTGACAGCCGTGCCAGGTAATATGGCATGCCCATCCGGCCGATCGGCACATTCACCAAGTTCGTGACGTCGAGCGAGAAGAACCACACCCCGTCGCTTCCGTCCGGCGCGCGCACGTAGGTACGGAAGTTCGTCTCGGGGAACCGCCCGGGCCCCGGAAGTGGCATCCTGCCGAACAGCTCGAACGTGGTGGTGAAGGGCGTCAGGCCAACCCACGCCCGGCCTTCGAACGTGTCGAGTTCGAGCGGCGACGGGATCAGCTTGCGGACGGTCTCCGGCGGGTAGGCCCAGTGGAAGAACGCTGCCTGCCGCCACTCTTGTCGCATGAGCGGGAGCCCGACGCTGGCGTCCGGGTCAATGCTTGGCACGTTCCGCCTCTTCGGGGCGACTACCGCACCGCAGACGCTCAGTCGAGGGATGACAGTTCATGTTCAAGCTTGTCGCAGACCACGATTTCGGCTCGCAGACTTGAGCAGGCGCAAGTCACTCCGGACGAGAGCTGCTCCTCCTTCTCGGACCCCGGCCGGGTGTCATCCACCAGGCTGAGCGCGTCACTCAACGACGAGAAACCGCGTCGCGCGCCTTGTCCATGAGTCCAGCGACGGCGCCGACGACCAGGTTCCCGGGCGGAGTATTCGGCGCCATCGGGTGCGGCCTCGTCGGCGCGGCCTTCTTCGCCGCTCGGCACAGGGTCGCCATCTGCATGAGCTCGTCGCGTGAAGCGTGCTTTCGCAGCTCACTGAGGATGCCCCCGGGCTGCTCCTCCTCCTTCACGTGGTGACGCACGCTGTCGATGATCTCGCTCATGAGCTCGTCGAAGCCATCGGAGGCGGGCGACGCCTTGTCGAGCGTTGCCAATAGCTCCTTCAGCTCTTGGTGCTCCTTGATCGCTTCCTTGACGAGGCTCTTGCCACGGGCCAGAGCTTCCCGAGCGTTCGGATAGAGGACCTGCTCCTCGACGGCGGCATGGACCGAGAGTTCCTTGATGACCCGCTCGGCAACCTGTCGGCGGCTCTTCTCCGCGCGCTCGCCCAGCGACTTGTAGCGGCGGAAGAGCTGGTTCACGGTCGCGTGATCAGCCTTGATCAAGGCGATCACGTCGCGTTGCCGAGAATTGCTCCGCGGCTTGGTGGATTTGGCTGCGCGCTTTCGGCTCGTGGACTTGGTCGCGGTGCGGGGCATGAATGATCTCCTTCGTTCTGGGTGCCGGCGGACTACTAACGGACCGAGCTTCGGGTTCAGCCCTATCGACAGCTCAATAGCTAGCCGGGGTCACCGACTTCTCGAGGATCGTTCGGATCCGATTCGGACCCGCCGCGACCGGCGCTCAGTAGGAACGGCCCTTCGCGCGATCCACACTTCGCAAGACCACGGCTCAGGACGTAGGTCGCGATCACGCCGGCGAACAAGGCCCATGCCGTCCGCACCGGAAATGCGTCCGAGACGTAGCCCGCGATGACCAGGGTCGTCGCCGTGAGGATGGTCAGCCAATACTCCGAGGTCATCACGCCGGGGCGGGCTTCGGTCTGGCCTGCCAGGAACGCCGCGCGCCCCCGCGGTTGTACTTGTTCTGGCCGGCTGCCCACGTTCGTCATAGCCATGATCCGTCCTTCGATGTCGGGCGTTCCTCGCGCCGCGATCTGGTTAGCCAAATTCCGCCCTCGCGTTGCGAGGCCATTGACCTCCTGCCCGTTGCGTAACAAGAACAAACGCAACGGGCCCCGGGACCACGCTTCTAGTGCGGCAAAGGCGCAACCGTGCAGCGCAGCTGCTCGGGTGCCGAGTTCCCTCCCACCGTCCGAGCACCAGTAGTCGCGCGTCGTCAGCAGGCGGTCGCCTCCGGTCTGGGTTTTGGCCTCGCTACCGCGCGGGGAGAACCCGGGCACAAACCGCGGCCGTCGGTGGCGCGGGGGGACATGCCTCTCGGAGGTGGCATGCGCACCGATACTCATACCGCTGCCGAGGCCATCCCGCCCATGACGGGATCAGGCCAGCCATTACGCCTCTTGTTCGTGACGACGCATCTTCCTTTTCCGCCACGCAGCGGCGGCCGGGTGCGGGAGTGGGAACTATTGCGGCGCCTCGACGGCGTCGAGATCCGCCTTGTCGCCTGCTCGAAGGAGCCGTTTGATCCGGCCGACCGAGCTGCGCTCCTCGAACACTGTCGATCCGTCGACGTCTTCCCGGTCGATCCGCACCGAGCCCCCCCGACGGCGCCCGCGCTGCTGCGTCGCCACTGGTGTCCAGCGGCAGCATCGGTGGTTCGCGACCGGCTGGGTTCGGGCCAGATCGACCTCGTGCACGTCGAGGGGTTCCATGCCGAGCAACTCGTCTCCGGCCAGCTCGGGATGCCTTTGGTCCTTGCCGAGCAGAACATCGAGTATCAGCTTGGGAATCAGCGCGCCGCCTTGGCCGTCGACAAGCGCGAACGACGCGCCTTGCGGGCCGAAGCGAAAGCAACCAAGGTCGCCGAGGTCGCGGCCTGGCGCCGCGCCCGGGTGTGCATCACCGTGACCGAACTCGATCGCCGCACTGCTCAACGCGCCGCACCGACGACGAACTTCGAAGTCGTACCCGATGGCGTAACGCCAATCGCGGCGGTCGATGGCACCTCGCCAGAGGGTCGCGGCAGCACGGTGCTCTTCTTGGCGAACTACGCCTATGAGCCGAACCTCGATGCTGCTCGCCACCTCTGTCAGAACATCTGGCCACGCGTCCGAGCGCGGAATGCGTCCGCCGAGCTCGTGCTGGCCGGTCGGGCGCCGCCGGAGGAACTCCGCGCGCTCGCGCACGCCACCGCCGGCGTAAACCTGGTCGGAGAGGTCGACGACGTTGCCAGCCCGCTGCGTGGCGCCGACGTAGTCGTCTGTCCGCTCCGGATCGGAGGCGGCGTCAAGGTCAAGGTGCTTGAAGCGCTCGCGCACCGTCGCTGCATCGTCACGACCAGTATTGGCGCCCAGGGTCTCGAGGAGGTTGTCACCGCCGGCGGGCTCGGGGTCGCCGACGATCCCGAGCACTTCGCGGCGATGGTGGCCAGCTATTTGGCCAATGGACGCGCCCGAGCAGAGGTTGCCGAGCGCGGTCACCAGGCTGCGCAGCGGTTGCCCACGTGGGACGAGGCGGCCGAGCGACTGCTCGGCATCTATCGCCGCTGCGTCGCGGATCAGATGGGACGGATCGATGCCGGCGTCCCGGCCTGAGTCCGCAAGCCCACAGAAGGATCTCCAGGCGACCCTGCGACGAGCGGCCTACGCAGTCCAGGACCGAATCGCCACGCTCCTCGACTGGGCACGTCCAACGTTACGACCCGGTCAACTCCTCATTGATGTCGCGGCGGACGACGCCGCTCTCGCGGTGCTCCGTGCTGCCGAGCTCGCGGTTGTCAGCGAAGAGAGCGGTCGCCATCCCGGGCGCGGTGAACTCGTGGTCGTGCTCGATCCCATCGACGGCACTGCCAACGCGGTACGAAGGTTTCCGCACTTCGCCACCAGCTTGTGCGCGGTCGACCGCAGCGGGGCGCTCGCCGCGGTCGTGCTCGATCTATCCACCGGTGCGCTATACGAAGCGGTCCGCGAGCAAGGCGCCTGGCGCGACGGAGCTCCGCTGCGCGTAACCGGCTGTGAGCGCCTGGACACCGCCTTCATCGAGTTTTCGGGGCTTCCGGAGCGGCCTGCTGGATGGGCGCAGGGGCGGGCTATCGGATCGATGGCGCTCGCCTTATGCGATCTCGCCAGCGGAATCTGCGACGGCGTCATCGACTTCGACCGCACTGCGCACGCTCCCTGGGACTATCTCGGCGGGATGCTGGTGGCCAAGGAGGCAGGGGCGGTCGTCATGGACGGACGACATCGTGTGCTCGAGACCGTCGACACCGACGCCCGGTGTCAGATCCTTGCTGCCGCCACCCCCGCGCTGATGGCCGCTGTCGCCGAGCGCGTCGGTGCGGATGCGCATACGACCGGGTATCCCGGAGCACCCGTAGTCGGCTTATGAGGCTGAAGCAGGATCCGGGTACGCGTCGGAGGGCCACGACGTTTGGCAAGGGTCGCCCGGGGTAGGAGCGCGGCAGGAATCGGGCGACCGAGCAGTGTCCGAGGCCGCGATCTGATGTGAACATGCTCGAGGAACGAGGCAAGGCTCGCCGTGCGAGTCGTGGTCACCGGTGCAACCGGCAACGTCGGCACGAGTCTCGTGCAGGCGCTCGCGACCGATCCACAGGTAACCGAAATCGTCGGCTTGGCGCGTCGAGTTCCGAGATCCCCGTCCCCGCCAGCTGACTATCGCGCGGTCGATATCGGGCACGATCCACTCGGCCCACATTTCATCGACGCCGATGTCGTTGTTCACCTCGCCTGGCTCTTCCAGCCCACGCACCGACCAACGGTCACCTGGGACGCGAACGTGCTCGGGAGCGCGCGCGTGTTCAAGGCGATTACCGAGCACCAGGTTCCAGTACTCGTTTACGCGTCCTCAGTAGGGGCGTACTCACCGGCTCCAGATGACGACAAGCCCGTCGACGAGTCGTGGCCGACGCATGCCCTCCCGACTGCTGCCTATGGTCGCGAGAAGTCCTACGTCGAACGCTTACTCGATGGGTTCGAGCACGAACACAGCAACGTACGGGTCGTACGCTTGCGCCCGGGCTTCATCTTCAAGCGGGCATCGGCGACCGAACAGCGCCGCTTGTTTGCCGGGTCATTTGTGCCCACACCGCTCCTAAAGCGCGGTCGCTTGCCACTCTTGCCCCTGCCGGCAGGACTTCGGTTCCAGGCGCTGCATACCGCCGACGCCGCGGACGCCTACGTGAAAGCCGTGACAAGCGATGTCCGCGGGGCGTTCAACATCGCTGCCGAGCCCGTGCTCCGCGCTGCCGACCTGGGCCGCATCCTCGGTGGCCGTCCGGTTTCGCTCCCCCCGGCTGCCATGCGCATGCTCGTGGCAGCTGGATGGCACGCCCATGTGGTCCCGACCGACCCAAACCTCTTGGATCTCGTGCTGAGCCTGCCAATCATGAACACCACCCGCGCCATGCGTGAGCTCGGATGGCGACCGCGTCGTTCGGGGACCGACGCGCTCGTCGAAATGCTCGACGGGCTCGTTGCCGGGGCAGGCGGTCCGACTCCTCCGCTTGCTCACGACAGCTTGGAACATCGCCTGGAGGAGATCCGCAGCGGTGTTGGAGAGCGACCGTGATCAACCACTTTGACCCGCGGCAAAAGCACGGCGACGGGATCGCCCGGCAAGGAACGATGCGGTGACCGCCCAGAGCCGACGGCTCCTCGCCACGTACCTCAACGACCATCTTGCCGGAGCCACGGCCGGCTCGAACCTGGCGCGCTCGGTGGCGTCGGCAAACGCCAGCACTCCACGCGAAGGTTCAACCCGTGCCCTGGCCGACCAAATCGAGGAGGACCGGCGCCGGCTCGTCGAAATCATGCGTCAGCTCGGGGTCGCTCGACAGGCGAGAAAACAGACGCTCGGGGCACTTGGCGAAAGGATCAGCAGGCTCAAACTCTCGACGCTGGGAACTGGAAGCCCGGGCTTGGCCCAAGTCCTCCGGTTCGAGACGCTGATCGCGGGGGTGACCGGCAAGCGTCGCCTGTGGCGCGCGCTTCGCACCCTCGCGCTTGAGGCCCCGCTGGATGCCGAACTCGACCAGCTCCTGCAGCGCGCCGAGCAACAACTCGCAACACTCGAACAGCTACACGAGGAGGCGTGTCGCGAGGTGTTCAGCAAGGAACGAGACGCGAGCATCGAATAGGAGCCCCGATGAAGGCGGTCGCATGGCACGGTAAGCGTGATGTTCGGGTGGATGTCGTGCCCGACCCGTCGATCAAGGAGCCGACCGACGCGATCGTCCGGGTCACGTCCACCGGCATCTGCGGATCCGATCTGCATCTCTACGAGGTGATGGGCCCCTTCCTTCGCGCCGGCGACGTGCTCGGCCACGAGGCGATGGGCTACATCGAGGACGTCGGCGATGCCGTGGGCGCGCTTGCGCCCGGGGACCGAGTCGTCGTTCCCTTCAACATCGCGTGCGGTGACTGTTTCATGTGTGGGCAGGGCCTGCATTCCCAGTGCGAGACCACGCAGGTGCGCGACCAAGGTATGGGCGCCGCGCTCTTCGGATACACGAAGCTGTACGGCGAGGTCCCGGGAGGACAAGCCGAGTACCTGCGTGTGCCGTATGCCAACTTCGGTCCGATCAAGGTGCCGGATGGCCCCGTTGACGACCGCTACGTGTACCTCTCCGACGTGCTGCCCACCGCGTGGCAGGCCGTCGAGTATGCCGCGATCCCCGAGGGCGGCAGCGTGGCGGTGCTCGGGCTCGGTCCGATCGGCGACATGTCGTGCCGGGTCGCCCAGCACCGCGGCGCCGGGCTCGTCATCGGTATCGACCTCGTGCCGGAGCGGATCCAGCGCGCCCGAGCGCGCGGCGTGGTCACCCTCGACCTGCGTGAGGAGGACGACATCGTCGCCACGATCCGTGGGTTCACCGAGGGACGCGGGCCCGACTCGGTCATCGACGCCGTTGGCATGGAAGCCCATGGATCACCGGTCGGCAGGTTGGCGCATCGGATGGTCGGTCTCCTGCCAGGCAGCGTCGCCGAGAAGCTCATGGAAAAGGCGGGTGTCGACCGGCTGGCGGCGCTGTACGCGGCAATCGAGCTCGTCCGCCGGGGCGGGACGATTTCGTTGGCCGGTGTCTACGGCGGCATGACCGACCCGCTGCCGATGCTGACCTTGTTCGACAAGCAGATCCAGCTCCGCATGGGTCAGGCGAACGTGCGACGGTGGGTCGACGACATCTTTCCATTGCTGGCGTCTGACGACGATCCGCTCGGAGTCGATACCTTCGCCACACATCACCTTCCTCTCGCGGAGGCACCGCGCGCCTACGAAATGTTCCAACACAAAGACGACGGCGCAGTCAAAGTGCTGCTCCAACCCTGACCGATCGAGCGCTGTGGCGGTGCGATGCAGGACGGGACGCGCTCGTACGGCAGGCGTGCACTGCTCCGTGATCACACTTCGTCGACCACCACGATCTCGGATCGCACCTCTCCATCGTGCAACTGGAGCACGCCGAGCGTTCGATGCGGCTGACGACGTCGTTGCGTCGCCGAGCCTGGGTTGAAGAGCAGCTGGCCATCGACTCCTCCCGCGTTCCAGGGAATGTGGCTGTGGCCAAAGACGACGACGTCGGCGGTCGGAAAGCGACGCCACAGTCGGTGTTCGCGGCCCCGCCTCGGGCCGCTGTCGTGGATCATCGCGAGGCGCACACCGCCCATCTCGATCTCGACCGTCTCCGGAAGTGAGCCCACGAGATCGACATCATTGTTGCCCAACACGGCGTGGACCGGCGCGGCAGCACGGAGATCCTGCAGAAAGTCCGTTCCGACGATGTCGCCCGCGTGCAGGATCACGTCGGCCCGCGTGATGCGATCCCATGCGGTGCGTGAGAGCTTGGTCCGAGTCCCATTCCCGATGTGGGTGTCGGCAAGGACGACCGCCTGGACCGCGGCGCGCTGCTCGTGTCTCATCGCGGAAGCCGTTGGGCGGTACTGACGACGAGGTCGTCTTCTCTGCCGCGCGCCACCCGATCGAGAGTTTCGCCGCTCGAGAACACGAGCCGGTCGTCGGTACGTTCCCGTGCCGCCCATTCGAGCTCGTCCCACGAGACCGGCAGCGCGACCGTCGGATAATCGAGCCCGCGAAGCGAGTACGCCGAGATGGTCGACTTGCCGGGATCGTTTTGGCTCCAATCCACGAATACTCGTCCGGTACGGAGTCGCTTCGTCATTCGATCGACGACCAAGTCGGGATGCTCGCGGGCGAGGATCGCAGCCACGGCTCTGGCAAACGACTTCGTGTCGTCGTAGGTGTGCGCGCCGCGAGCTACAGGAACGTGTACGTGGAGGCCGAGTCCGCCGGTAACCTTGGCCCAGGGCTCGAGACCCAGGTGCTCCAGAACCTCGCGTAGTCGCACTGCGAGCGTGCAGCACTCGATCATTCCCGCGGGTGGCCCGGGGTCGAGATCGAACACCACCATTGTCGGCGAGGCGAGGTCGTCTGCACATGCGAGGAATGGGTGTAGCTCGATGCTGCCGAGGTTCACGGCCCACAAGAGCGACGCCAGATCGTCGATGACGCACACGTCGAAGACCTTCCCGCTCCGCGCAGGCCGCATCGTGACGGTACGCACCCACGATGGAGGCGCCGGCGCGCGGGTCTGGAACCAACGCGGCCCCTCGATGCCATCGGGGAAGCGGTGCAGCGTGAGTGGCCTCCCCGCGAGGTGCGGGAGCAGGACCGGCGCGATCCGGGCGTAGTAGTCGAGCATCCAGCCCTTGGTGAGCCCGAGTCCCGGCCACAGTACCTTGCGCACATTCGTGAGATGGAGGGGACGTCCGTCCACCTCGACCTCGACAACCTCGCGGACGTTCCGACTCATTTCACAACAGCGTGGTCGCGGACTGGGCGTCGAAGCCGAGCTGGTCCAGGCGACAGGACTGAGCGTCTCGGTCCGGCCGCCACCGGACGAAGCGTGCGGGGTGCCGGAAGCGGATGCCGTCGAGCTGCTCGTACGCAACCTCGCACACCAGCTCGGGGTGCAGTGGACACCAGTCCAGCTCCATGTCGGGCGACCAGCGTCCGCCCGCTCCGTGCAGGCGTCCGGTCGGTCCGCCCTCGAGTGCGAATCCGTTCCGCCATGGGTGGTCTTCGAGCGAGCTGACGAACGGCGCGAGCTCGTCGAGCAACTGATGCCGGCGGGCACGTGTGAACGACGAGGCCACACCGACGTGGTGCAATGTGCCCTCCCCGTCGTACAGGGCGAGCAGGAGGGCTCCCACCACGGGCTGGTCCGCGTACCAGCGGAACCCGGCGACGGCACAGTCGGCGGTCAGTTGCGACTTCACCTTCGTGAGGGCCCGTCTTCCTGATTGGTAGGAGGTGGTTCGCCGCTTCGCGACCACGCCGTCGACCCCGTTCCCACGGAACGCGTCGAGCCAGCGGCGTGCCTTCATAGCGTCCGCCGTCGCCGGAGTGACGAACAGTGGTGCGGCGACGCCATCGAGCTCGAGCAGGCGGCGCCGACGCTCTGCGAAAGGAAGCTCGCGAAGGTCGTCGGCGCCGATAGCAAGCGCATCGAACACGACGAATCGCCCCGGCGTCTCGCCGGCAAGTCGCTCGACGCGGGAGCGTGCCGGGTGCAGCCGAGCCATCAGACTCGGAAAGTCGAACGCTTCGCCTTTGGTGACGAGCAATTCTCCGTCGATGACGAAGGACGGCGCCTTCACTCCGAGCAGGGCGACCACGATCTCGGGGAAGTACCGCGCGAGCGGGCGGTCGTTTCGACTCCTGAGATCGACCTCGGTCCCATCTCGGAAGGCGATGCAGCGGAACCCATCCCACTTCGGCTCGTAGATCCAGTCACCGTCGGTGGGCAGCTCACGCTCGAGTCGCGCGAGCATCGGAGCGATCGGAGGCCGGACCACATGCTCCATGGTCCATATCTACCCGCGCCGAAGTTCCGCTCAACGAGTGCACTCGTCACCGCCGTGCCAGTGCCTACAGTTGGATGGTTCCAAGACCTCGGGAGCGACGCCTCGTTCGGGTCGGCCGTCAGCGCGGACCTTCTCGGGCCTTCCGCCTCTCCCTCGGTCGGTGAGGCAGTGATCGCTCGTCGTGCGTCCCAGGTTATTTTCGAGGATGCGGGCCAGCCCGGCACGGGTCGAACCAAGGGGCGCCAGGACGCCCGAGGTCAACGTCCGGTTCTTGATCTCACGTTTCCAGTGTCGGAGCACCGATGCCGGATTGGTACTCAGCGGTGAGATCGATTTGGAGACCGTGCCGCTATTGGAGGGCGCACTTTTGGAACTCGCCGCATCACGACCGGCGACGTGCGACTCGAGTGCGCCCCCTAACCTTCATCGATTCCACCGGTCTGAAAGTGCGCGTGCTGTTCCAACGACAGCTCGACGGCCGCCGGGTGATCATCAGAACCCACAACCGCACATGCGGCGGGTTTTCGAGATCACAGCCCTCGCTGAAGTCCTCGAACTCGACAAGGCGCAGCCACCGACGACATCTGGTCGCTGAGACCGTGGTCAGCCGTGACAGTCGGCAGCGAATGGCGCGGTTCGCAACGCGGCTTGTCCATTTGAAATCACGTCGCCTGTCGCATCTGCCCTTCACTGCCCGCCTCGAAGAGGCGATCGAAGTCGGCCGGCAATGCTCTCGGATCCTCCCAACGAGATTGCCAGTCGTTGCCTCGTCGACAACTTCGAGGACGACACGGGAGCTCGCCTGATTGGTAACGACGGGAACCCGCCTGGACCGGCTCGGTGACCGTCAGTCGGCGTGATGAGGCTCTGTGACTCGACTTGCAGGCTTGTCAGTTTCGACCGCCCGGACAGAGGGAACCATCCTGAGAACTTCATCAATGGGGATCAGCGAGGGCGGCGATGCCGAACAAGCGAGCGAGTGTCAAGAACGAAAAGCAATATGAGGGCTTGAAGAAGAAGGGCATGTCGAAGGCCCGAGCCGCCAAGATCGCCAATGCTTCGGGCTCCTCGAGCCGCGGTGGAAAGAGCTCAGGTTCCTCGCGCTCGAAGAAGTCGAGCGGTTCGAGCTCGGGGGGCAACCGCTCTCAAAAGGCGGCCGCGGGACGAAAGGGTGGGCGGGCGAGCGCGAAGAAGCGCAACTGAAGAAGCGCGCTGTACCAACGGCTGACGTGTGCCCCTTGGCGATACCGGTGCTGGTCACCCTGGATGAACTCGCAGCGCTAACGGACCAGCAGGATCGCATGTACGTCCGGTACTCGCGCGGTCCAGAAGCTGACGCCACCACGACGAGCAGGGACTACGAGAGTGGGCTCGAACTCCCTGGCCTGTCCGCGAATTCGCTCACGCCCGAGTCATGGTGGACGCGCCCTCGGATCGACTGGGTGGCGCGCCAGCTCTGCCAGTACGTGCACCTCGAAGAGGAATCCGACGAACCGCGTTGTGCCTGGGTACTGCGCGGGCCCGTCGTCGGGCGCGGCCCGGATTGTGAACCTCTCATCCGACCCACGCAGCCTGTCGCCGTGATCGACCCCGCCGTGATCGAAGAGGCGAAGCGGCACTACACGCTGCACTTCGATGTCGGTCGTGACTCGACAGGTTGAGCGACGAAGTCTGTTCCGAGTTCCCGCAGCCGGCTGTACACCCGCCGCGGGCTACACGGGAGCCTGAGCACGCATCGAGCGGCAGGGCGTGGGGTACACGGGAGCCATGACCGACTACGGATACACCCTCTCCAGCGAGGAACACCCGCCCGACGAGCTCGTGGGCAACGCCGTCCGAGCCGAGGCGCTCGGTTTCGAGTTCCTCTCGATCTCCGATCACTACCACCCGTGGGTGCAGACGCAGGGCCACAGCCCGTTCGTCTGGGCCGTGTTTGGCGCTGTCGCGGCGTCGACCGACTCGATCTCCGTCGGGGTCGGCGTGACCTGCCCGATCGTGCGCATCCACCCTGCGGTGGTGGCGCACGCGGTCGCCACCACCGAGAACCTGTTCGACGGACGGTTCTTTCTTCGGGGGGCTGCGAGGGTGCGATCGACGACCGCCGAACGCTCGCGGTCGCACTCGGCACGGGCGGGGTTTTCGTGGCGGTAGCAGGCGGACTGCTACTCGGAGCGGTGGGCGAGGGGTCCGGGCATCGTCGGGCCAAACCGGACTGACGCGTCCTCAAACCCTTCTTTGCCACCGCGCGTTGACGGTTTGCGCTACGACTCCAAGTGCCGGCATCAAGGACGACCACCCGATGTGGCGCCGCGCGAGCCAGTCGAGCGCCTCAACGGCATGTGCTGAAGACCGAGAGCATCCGCACGATGAACGAACTCCGAGATCAGAGCGAGTTCCGCATTCGCCTGCACAACGATCGCCCGAGCGGCCTTCCCGTCGAGGTTCGGGGGGAAGGCGGTGCCCCTGCCGTCAAGCTGTTGCACAACAGCTCGGCGGGGATGTGGTCAGACGTCCAATCAGCGTTGCCGTCGATTGGA
>JAPSGP010000048.1 GCA_031177445.1 Acidimicrobiia bacterium | reverse complement strand
GCTCGAGAAAGGTCTGGCCGCAAAAACGCGGCAACACGTTGGGAAAGCAGATCGACGCCTCCACGTGGTTGGCGTCCATGTCGGCGAGGCGCGCGGTCTGCTGCCAGCACCCGGGCCGGATCTCGTCGAAGGTCACCGGCGTGTTGTCGAGGTTCGGGAAGCCGACCGCGGCGGACAGCCGGGGGAACGGGTAGACCAGGTCGTCGTAGAGCCAGAAATCGCCCCACTGGCCATCGGATGCACCCTTCTCGAACGAGAAGGTTCCGCCGCTCATGTGGAACACGGCACGGTCGCGCTCCACGCGCGGCCAGCGATCGGAGTAGCGCTTCGGGAGGCGGCTGGTCCAGAGGTCGGGCGGTTCGACGACATGGTCGTCGACCGAGATGATCTTGGGCGGGTCGAGCATCACGACATTCCTCCGGGTTCGTCGAGCTGGCGAGCTGCAGTCAGCTTTGCCAGCTCGGTCAGACGGAACCGAGTCCGCCGGTGACCTGCGGTCGTCTTCATCGCGTATCGCCACTGCGGGTAGCGCCTTCCCCAAATGGTTGCATCTCTGCGTCCGCGGTGGCGCATCACATAGCCGTGCGGGCGAACCTCGAACGGCTTCTTGATCAGACCCATGTGGTCGAGCTTGTGCCCGCGACGCTTCTTGGCCCAGGGATTGAAGTAGTCCGGGTATACGAAGTTGCTCACTGCGATGCCGCCGATGTTGTAGCTGTCCCCTTCGGTGGGATCGGCGGTCTCGAACGCATATAGGTAGCCGTCGAACCCGTCGGCATACTGGTTGCACGCAGGATCAGCGAGCAGCTCGACGACTTCGTGGCTCGCCGCGGCACTGACGCTGTTGGCACTCTCGGTCCAGGTTCCGCCGTTTGCCAGGATGTCCTCGCAGAACACCGACGCGTACGGTCGGCCGCTCGGCGTCACGTCGTGATAGGCCATCGCCTCCGCTTCGTCGCTGTTGTCGAGCAGCACGATCCGAAAGCCCTGGCGACGAAGATCGCGCGTGAGTGTCCAGGTGATCGCGCCCCACGCCGTCGCGAAGTCGACCAGCTGCCGGTTGATCGCCTCGCACATCTCCGCCATCGGGATGTCCCTCGTCCGATAGCTCGACTTGTTCACGAGGACGAGGTCGTCTTCCCGCATCTCCGACATCCTGTCGCATGCCGACCGGCTGCGTCTCCGAAACGCCGCGCTTCCGCGTTCCGTCAAGCCTCGAGGAGATCTGCGCGACCGCGGCCGCGCGCGCATTCGCTCAGTTAGGAACTGTGTGGGCGGTAGAGGATTTGAACCTCTGACCCCTTCCGCGTCAAGGAAGTGCTCTCCCCCTGAGCTAACCGCCCGTGGAGCGGACGATCGTAGTCGGTGAGTTCTTCGGGTCCGCGATCTGCTGCATCGGTACCGAGCGCGCCGGACAACCGTGCGGCGAACCCATCTGCATTTGAGCGACCTCAACCGAAGCCGACAAGCAATGGAACGCGGCGACCAGCTCAGGGACGCGCAAGCTGGCCCCTACTACGCCGCTTTCCTGAGCGCGCACCAACAGGGCGCCGAGGGCGCGGTGCAGGCCCCCACCGACCCGAGCGATTGCCGTGCACCGCGCGACCGACTGGGTACCTCGGAGCCGCCAGCGCGACGGCGTGGGTCCGCCGCGCCGAGCGCGTCCTACTGCACGTAGGCGGGACGTTGCGCGACGGGGATCGAGAACGTCACCCAGCCGCGAACGCAAAAGCCGGATCGGCTCTCACGGTCCGAGGCGAGTCGGGGTGTAGAGCGACGCTAGTGGGCTGTGCGCGTACCAGGCGCTGCCGTGCTCGCTCCAGAACTCGCGTATCACCGGGCTCGTCCTGTAAACATCTAGGAAGTACGCCTCCCAATCAGCGGCTATTCCGGCGCGCCTGAGAACGGGAGACTGCGTCAAAACATTGTCCATGAAGTTGACGTACATTTCCGCTACGGCAAGCACCCGGTTGTGCTCATCGCGTGACGCAGGAAGCGCCTTGCTGCCGAAGAAGTACGGTCGCAGGTCAGGGTTGTCAACGAAAAACCGCGCCACGTCCGCCATCTGCGCCGCCATGTTCTGGTATGCGACCGCAAGCGTTGCGTCGCGTGCAGTCAACCCCTGGGCCCGCAACAACAACAACGACACGATGACACCGACGAACGCCAAGCCGTTGACGATCACCCCAGACAGGAAGATCCAGTCACTCGTCGATAGCGCAACTTGAGGTGTCACCAAACCCGTCGCCCTACGTTCGACACGATGTAGTCGTCATCTCATGCCAACCCGCACGGACGGGCAAAATTCTGCCGCTCGATCGTATCCACCGGGGTCGCATCGGGTCGGATCCCACTCAACAGGTCTGTCCACCCGATAGCCCGGCGCGCTCGGCGCAAGCTACACCGGCGCCGACTGAGTGCCGCCTGCGACACGCCTCAGAACGAGAAGCGCGTTGCGCCGTAGGGTTCGGCGGTTCCGAACGCGTAGACCCGCTCGGCCGTGACGCGGTACAGGTACCACGGCGGCGGACCGGCTGACGGCGCACTGAATTCTGCGGTAAACGCGTCGTCCTCCACGCGTGCCGGCCAACCACCGTCCCGGGCGATGACGGCGATGCGCTCGAGATCGTCAGGATTTGTGACGCGATCGGCGCGACCTTCGACGGTGATGTCGAACGGTTCCGTCGCGACGCTCATTACGCATTCGGGATTCGTGGCGAGGTTCTTGGACTTGCGCGTGCCCGGACCCGACGTGAAGTAGAACGACCCGTTGTCCCAGAACGCGCCCACGGGCACGACATGCGGCGCGCCGTCGGGGTCGACCGTCCCGAGCCAGATCGTGTGCCGATTCGGACCACCCGTGTCCGGCCCTTGCGTGATACCGCTGTCGAGGTGGTCACGCACTCGCTCCCATGAGATCGGTGGCGCGTTGTAGCCGTCGAGGTTCGTCCGCTGCTCGGGATCGCGGCGAGTCATCGAATCGCTCCTTTCACCGTCGCGTCAACGTTTGACAGATCGCAGATGGAGAACTCATCGCGCATAGCCAACGAAAGGGCGTCAATGTTTCCGCCTTGGTAGCGCACGACTGCCGATCGGTACTCGGTTGCCTGGGCGCAGCCGATCTTCAGCCCGTGAATCTCGGCTGTGCGGGTACGCGCGGTGCCGGTGGAGCTGGAGCCGGTGGCACCGGCGGCGTCGGTTGTCGGCGGAGTGGATACCCGAAGCGATTCGGGCCGAAGGTCATCGTCGGCACGAGCGCGCCGTCTTCCATGAGCAGGTTGCACACTGCTGTGAACTCGATCGTGGTCACTTCGGGCGGGACCCTGGCGGAGTGGAACGCCCAGTCCCCGCCTTCCGGCGGCAGCGGTTCGACGAACTGTTCCTCGCCGAACCGGGCGTTCACCTGGTAGGACGCCTCGGGTTGCGGCGACGGCGGACACCGCCCTCCGGCCGAGGCGGCGTTTCCGTCCGGACCCGTCGACGACGCCAAGAACTGCAGCTCGCCCACTGGCGGCGCGGTGGCACCGTCGCAGCTCCCTCCCGCGAGCGCGAGGCTCCCGCACACGGTCTCGCGCGTGACCCTCCACGCACCGTCCTCGAACACCGCGTGCCCGGTCCTCCCAAGGAAGTTGGGACCACGGTCGATGAGGATGTCGTAGGTGACCTCGGCCTCGGTGGGGCTCGAGAACCGGACTTCGGTCACGCGATTGATGTCGTGCGACACCTCGTAGGGAAAGTTCTGCTGGGCCTCTCGCGCGGCTTCGACGACGCCGCGCGGGTCGTCGATCAGGTCGAGGTTGGTTTCCACCTCCTCCGCCGTCGAGAGCGCCGCCCACTCTTCGAAGACCCGAGTGATCTCGCGCCGGGCTGCTTCCGGATCCTCAGGGGCGCTGCCAGTCCCCGCGTCCGCCGGGATGCCGGCCAGGAGCACGGAAGCTACTGCTGCGACAAGGACGAGAGCCTTCACGGTCCGCACGGTCCCTCCCCCTCCGCGGTACCAGCCCGCCGTGTTCGACAGCCCGCACATCGCGCGGTTCCCCGCGTGCTCAGCTTGCCAGAGCGCCGCGCTCGGTGCTCGGAATGCGTGCCCACCCCCGCGTCGATCCAAGCTGCGATGGAAGGTTCGACCGCCGTGAGCTCCCTCGCAGGTAGCGTCCGGACGTGGGCAGGCGCCAGGTAGGAGTCGTCGCGATGGTCGCCGGCGTCGCGATGTTGCTGTCGGCCGCGGGCAGTTCGGCATCGACCACGCATCCAGCATCGGTACGACGCCCGCACGCCGTCGAAGTCGAGCTCCTGGACCGCGGGCGCGCTCCCCGCGAGGCCCTACGGCTCGCCGTTCCGGTCGGCACCGTGCAGCACCTCGAGATGACACAGCGGACGGTCGCCTCCTCGCGGGGTCAGGGCGCGCAGCGGAACACGACCACGCTGGAGGCGACGCAGACGCTCGTAGAGGTCGACGCCGGCGGCAATCTCCACCTTCGCTACGCCATCGACGATCTGTCGGTCTCCGGTGCAGACGAGGAAGCAGTGCAGGCGGCGGTGGCGGAGCTCCGGAACCTCAGCGCAGAACTCGTCGTGTCACCGAGGAACGAGATCGTGTCGTCGGACGTCGACCTCTCGGGCGTCACCGATCCGTTGGTCGCCGAGGTGTTGACCCAACTCACCTCGCAGCTCGAACAATTGAGCCAGCCGTTCCCGGGGCCGCCAGTTGGCGTCGGCGCGCGGTGGCGCACCACCACGAGCTTGAGCGTCTACAACATCGACGTACGCGTCGACACGACCTACACGCTTCGATCACACGATGGCAACACGGTGGAGCTGGCCATTCGCCTCGACCAGCGTGCTGCACGTCAGCGCGCCGAGATTCCCGGCGCGCCCGCCGACGCGCAGGCGACCGGTCGAGTCCGCGGCCGGGGCGTGGGCCGCCAGACCGTCGACCTTGCCCTTCCCGTGGCCGTGGAGGCCTCAGTGACCGCCCGCGCCACCGTGTCGTTCCAGGCATTGCTCGCCGGGAACCTCCGGTCCGTGGCACTCGATCTCACGCAGCGCTTCGACCAGACCGCTCGCTGACATCTTCCAAGCGCACCGCTCGAGGGAGGTGCGAGTCGCTATGCGGCCGAGCCGGGCTGGGCGGCCTCGCTCATCGCCACCGACGAGTCGGGCTGCGGCGGCTCGGCGGCGGGATCGCTCGCGCCCTTTGCGGCGTGCGTTCACTCCTCGGCGATCGCCTCGAGCACGTCGAGACGCGCCGCCCGCCACGCCGGGATCAACGCCGCCAGAATGCCCGCGACCACCGAGAAGACCAGGAAGCCGGTGACTTGCAGCGGCGGCACGTCGAACTCGGTGATGCCCTCTTGCTGCAGCGCGCTGGTGAAGGCCCACCCCCAGAAGATCCCGACCGCGAGCCCGACGGCGGCGCCGATCACCGCGATGATCACCGATTCGCCCCGCACCATGTTCCGAACCTGGCGCCGGGACATGCCCACGACCCGCAGCAGCCCCAGCTCCCGGGTCCGCTCGTACACGGAGAGCAGCAGCGTGTTGACGATCCCGAGCACGGCGATGATCTCGGAGAAGATGAGCAACCCCACCAGCACCGACACGTATTGGTCGACCATCCCTTGTTGCTTCGACTCGAAGCCCTCGCGGGTGCTCAGGTCGACGTTCGGGAAGTCGCGGCGGAGCAACTGGCTCACCTGGCGCCGGGCCTCGGGACGCTGCCCGGGCCGCGCCTTGATGTAGACGAGCGAGTCCTGCTGGGTACCGCCGAAGTTGGCCTCCTGGGCTCCGATCGACATCACGCCGAACGGGACGGGATAGCCGCCCGTGAACTGGAACCGCTCGTACACCCCCGCGACGACGACGTCGCGCGGCCCGGTGCGCGGGAACGTGAGCTGGACCGTGTCGCCCACGCCGGCGTCGTAGCGCTCGGCCTCGTTGCGCGGGATCACGATGGCCCCGTCGGCGATCGCGTCGATGCTCCCCTGACGGACATCGAGGTCGAGCATCTGGTCGATCGCGGTGGGGTCGACCGACATGATCACTTCGTCGCGACTCCCGACATCGACCTTGCCGAGGCGCAGCGGCGTGGCCGCCGCCACCGCCGGCAGCTCGGACACTCGCGCGCTCACCTGAGGGGAGAAGCCGACGAGCTGTTCGGCGCTCAGGACGAAGTCGGATTTCACGCCGCCTTCAATCCCTCGGCTGATCGACGCCTTCATCGACGACGAGAAGATCGCAACCAGGCAGACCAGGCTCAACCCGACGACGAGCGCGCTGGCCGTGGCGGCGGTGCGGCGCGGGTTGCGCATCGCGTTGCCGCGCGCCAACCGTCCGGTGATGCGGCTGCGCGACAGCGGCCAGCCGATGGCGCGAGCCAGCGGCCGGGCGAAGGTTGCGATGAGCACCACCACGCCGAGGAACGCCACCAGTGAACCCGCCGCCACAACCTGGACCCGCCGCACGATCTCACTGGGATCGACGCGAAATCCCAGCGCGAGCAGCGCGAACCCGAGCGCGCTGATGAGCAACCCGAGCACCGCCCGCTGCACGCGCGGCACGGCAGCTTCGTGGATGGTGTCGTTGATCGCTGCGACCGGCGAGGTGCGTGACGCGCGGATGGCCGGGATGACCGACGACACGACCGTCACCACGAGACCGACGATGACGGCAGCGATGACGGTGCGCGCCAGGACGACCGTCGGTCCTGGTGGCGTGACCCAGCCCAGGCGCTCGATCTGGTCGAGCAGCAACGAGCCGGCGAAGACGCCGGCGACGAGGCCGACCACCGAGCCCACCACACCGATCACGATGGCCTCGCCGACCACGGAGCCGATCACCTGCGTTCCGCTCGCGCCCAGTGCGCGCAACAAACCGAGCTCGCGGGTTCGCTGGGCGACGAGGATCGTGAAGGTGTTGAAGATGATGAACGCGCCGACGACCAGCCCCACCGCGGCGAAGCCCACCAACCCGTAGCGCAACAGCCCAAGGCCTTCGCGCACCGGTTCGGCGCGCTCGTCGGTGACGGTGCGCGGGGTGACGACTTCGATGCTCGCTCCGACGGCAGCCTCGATGCGATCGCGCACGACCTGTTGTGAGACGCCCGACTCGACGGTCACGTTGACCGCGTCGAGCGTCGAGAACGCCTCGAACACTTGCTGGCCGGTCTCGAGGTCGAACACCGCGAAGGTGACGCCGCCGACGTCGAACCGCTCGCCAACACCGAACAGGCCGACGATGCGGAACCGCTGTGCAGGCCCGTCGAGCAGGACCTGCACCCGATCGCCGACGTGGAAGTCGTGGCGACGGGCGGTTCCCGAGTCCATCAGGACCTCGTCCGCTCGGCGGGGCGGCCGGCTGCGGCCGTCGTCGAGCAGCCGCAACGGCCCCCTCCCCGACTGGGGCCACGACGCGCCCAGTGTCGGGGCCCCGCCATGCTGGATCCCGTCGCCCTGCTTGTCGACGAACTGGGCGTACCCCTGCACGATGCCGTCCGCGGTGGCGACGCCTTCGACGCCCCGCACCTGGTTGGCGAGGGTCTCTGGAACCCGGAGGCGTTCGGTCGGATCTCGGACATACGGATCGCGGGCGCGCACGACCAGATCGATGCCCACCTCGGTCTGGGCGAAGGCATCGTCGAAGGCGCTCCTGATCGTGTCGGTGAGCACGTACGTCCCGGTGACGAACGTGACTCCGAGCAGGACGGCCAGCGTCGTCAGCGCGAGCCGGAGCTTGCGGGCGAGAATCGCCTTTATGGTCGCCGTCCACATCGATGGTCATCATGGTCGACTAGCGGCCTCGCTACGATGCGGCCCGGAGGCGCGCAATGGGCTTGCTCGATGGTCAGCGCGCGATCGTGACGGGCGGAGCATCCGGAATCGGTCGGGCGACGTGCCGGCGCATGGCCGCCGAAGGGGCACGGATCGCGGTCTTCGACGTCAACGGCGCGGCGGCGCACACAGTCGCCAGCGAGCTTGATGGTCTCGCGTACCAGGTCGACGTCACCGACTTCGAAGCGCTCAGCGAAGCCGTCGACGATGCCGTTCGACGGCTCGGCGGGCTCAGCGCCGTGTTCAACAACGCCGGCGCGGGCAGCATGTCGCAGATTCACGACTGGCCGATCGATCAGTGGAACCGCCTCGTCGCCGTCAACCTCGGGGGCGTATTCCAAGGCATGAAGGCAACGATTCCCCACCTACTCGAGAACGGCACGGGCAGCATCGTGAGCACGGCCTCGATCAGCGGGACGCGCCCGTCGGCCGGCGAGGCTCCCTATTCCGCGGCGAAAGCCGCGGTCGTCGCCCTGACGGCGAACGCGGCGCTCGAGTACGCACCGACCGTGCGTGTGAATGCCGTCTCGCCCGGCATGATCCGCACGGGCATGACCGAGCCGCTCCTGGGATTCGACGGCATGACCGAGCGCATGGTGACGAAGACGCCACTCGCCCGCATCGGCGAGCCCGAGGACATCGCCGACGTCGTCGTGTTCCTCTCCTCCGACTTGTCACGCTTCGTCACCGGCCAGAACCTCGTCGTCGACGGCGGGATGACCCTGCACGGTGCGGGCGTCGACGGCCTGCTCGACTATTTCAGCGCCATGTTGAGCGGGTCGGGCCCGAACTGATCGCGCGCGCGGGTCAGCGCGGCCGGCCTCCCGTGGACCCGGGTCGGTCGGCGGGCGTCGGGTCTACGCTGGCTTCGAGAGTCGACAGGGGGATCCGACGATGACGGTTGACCTGCGCACACGTATCGACTGCCCGCACGACCTCGTCGGCACCGAGCAGTTCTTCGTCGACGAGCTCCCCGGCGGCATCGAGCTCCACGGTGAGGCCTTGGTCGACGGGACGAACTGGCTCGATCCCCGGCCGCTGACGATCGAGGTCGACGGCGACCCTTGGACGCTCGTCGCGACCGACGGTCGGGTCACGATCGGCCGCGGCCGCCACGCCGGTGCCGCGCACGTCCGGGTCACACGCGAGCAGCTCGACGACCTCGCACGCGATCAGCAGACGTTCGTCGGGCTGTGGACGAGCGGCCGCCTCGACCAGCCCGCGGGCCGGCTCGACGACCTCCTCGACTGGTGGCTCGTCCTCCGGGCCGCGCTCGACGGGGAGCCGATTCACACGCCCGGGGCGATCACCTTCGACTCGCCTGACGGGAGCCCGCTCGAGCTGCACCGCGCGTTTCGCGTCGACGACGACCGCGCCGAGATGCGCCACTTCCTCGAGGAAGCGGGTTATCTACACCTCACGCAAGTGTTCACGGAAGAGGAGATGGCGGAGATCTCGGCCGAGATGGACGCCATCGCACCCTCGTACTCCGATGGCGATCAGCGGTCGTGGTGGGCGGGGACGTCGACGGGCGAGCGCCGCCTGGTGCGGATGCAGGCGTTCGACGAGCGCTCCCCCGCCACCGCGGCGCTGGTCGCGGACGCGCGCTTCCTCGAGCTCGCCGACATCCCGCACGACGGCCACACCTGGGGAGCGCGCGCCGACAATCGCATCGAGGCGCTCTTCAAGCCCATCGGCGTGGTCGAAGGGATCTCCGACGTGCCGTGGCACAAGGACTGCAGCCTCGGGCGTCACTCCTACGAGTGCTGCAGCTTGACCGTAGGCGTCTCCGTCACCGGCGCCGACGCCACCAGTGGCCAGCTGCGCGTGCGCGCCGGCTCCCACCGCACGCTGGTGTGGCCCTCGTTCGAGCAACCGAACTGCGACCTGCCCGCGGTCGACCTGCCGACACGCACCGGCGACGTGACGATGCACCTGAGCTGCACCCTTCACATGGCGCAGCCGCCGGTCGAGCGGGAGCGGCGGGTGATGTACAGCAGCTTCTCGTTGGCTGCACCCGACGCCGACGCCGCCGCCGCCGGCCGGGCGAAGCTCCGCGAGGTGCGGGAAGCGGCGCCGGTCACCGTGAACCAGCCCCCGAGCGAGGTCACCTAGCGATCTTCCACGCGTCGCTCAGACGCCAACCACCCATTCGGTGGTTGAAGCCTCAACGATCCCTGAGTCGTGGCGGCTCATGCCAACCACCTAGGCTTGAGTGGCAATGCTCTGCTGGTGCCGCCGCGCGGTACTCGTCGTGGCGGCCCTGGTTCTCCTCGGCAATCTCGCCATCCTGTCGCTGTCGGCGGTCGCCCAGATGGCGGTCGCGGCCGACTCCGTGCCCGGCGTCGACGGCGTCGGCAAGCTGCGGGTCGTCGATGCCAAGGTCTGGCGCGGGGCCAATCCGTCCCGGGCCGGCTACCGGGACCTGGCCAAAGCGGGAGTCGTCACCGAGGTCGATCTACGGTCCGGCGGCCGCTCGTCCGAGGATCAATTCATCGAGTCCCTCGGCATCGAGGTCGTCCACATCCCCATGCGGGACGGGCAGCTGCCGAGCGACGCCGACATCGCCAAGTTCCTCGAAGTCGTGCGCGAGAGCAAGGGCACGGTGTTCGTGCACTGCAGCGCCGGGGTCGGACGAACGGGCGCCATGATCGCCGCGTACCACGGGCGCACCGGACAGCACAGCGGGCCCGGCTCGCTCCTGACCAACCTCTCGGTCGGGCCACCGTCGCTCGAGCAGATCTGGTTTGCCGCCCGTGGCGGGGACGACCGGCCGAATCCGCTCATCGTGGGCGCCAGCCGGTTCCTCGACATGCCGCGCCTGGTCTGGAACGGCCTCTAGGTCGCAGAGCCGCGCCGTCTCGTCCGTTCGAGGCGGGCGATGTGGCGGGTGAGCTCGTCGAGCCGGGCCGCCTGGATCGACAGCTGCCGCTCCAGAACCTCGACCCGCTTGTTGGCGGCGACGGCATCGCGCAGGAGCTGGAGCAGCGCCGTCCGCATCTGGCGGTCGCCTTGCTCGTCGAGCGTCGGGTCCGGTGCAGCCGGAGTCGTGCTCGGGCCCTCGGCGGCTTGGAGCCGCATGCCCTCGGCCAGCCCGTAACGCCGCCTCGAAAGCGGCGTGCACACGCGCGAGCGCTTCGCGGCTATGAACGCATCAAAGGAGCTTCCGCACCGGGTCGCCGGGACGAACGGTGCCGGGCACGACGACGCGCGCGTTCACGCCTCGCAGGTTGAGCTCGCGGCCGGCGGGCGAATTGACGAACCGCAGCGCGTCCTTGCCGAAGCGGGCGGCGAACTTGGCGCAGCCCCGGTGCGGCTTCTCGGTGACCTCGATCACAGCCGTCCCCACCGCGAGCCGCGTGCCGGGCGGGACGTTGTCGTAGCTCAGATCGAGGTCGACGTAGAGCTGATCGCCCGCCAGGGGCCGGCGGTCGGTGTCTCCCCCAGCCACTAGGACCGCGGCGCGGGCGTTCATAACGTTCAGCTGTGCCAGCGGATGGGCGAGCCCGTCGGGTGTGCTCGAGCTTCCCCGCACGCGCCACGTGTCGCCGACCAACCCGTCGGTCGTGTCGAGCGACCCCTCCACTAGCACCTCGCGCTCGTCGACGGCCGGGCGCCGGACGACGAGCTCGACCCGCCCCTCGTCGCGTGGTGAGCTCCGGACGTCGTCGAGCCCGGCCTCGAGCTCAGCGGTCGTGGGATGGTTCATGCGCGGAGCTTTGCCCGGTGGCGAGGTCGCGAGCCAGCGAATTCCCGTACTCAGCCGCTGTCACCATCGAGCAGGCGTTGGAGCTCGGCCGCACCGTTCGTCACCCAAGCCGGGCTCGCGCCCGCGGCGCGCCATAGGGCTTCGTCGTCGACGCCGTACACGGCGCATGCGTTCCGGTGCAGGATCCGGTCCTTCACGTCCAGCGTGAGCGCCGGATACCCGTGGCGCTCCTGGAGCGGTTCCGGGATCTGGAACGCGCGAAACGCGTCGATCAACGGCTGGGGCGAGCCGTACCAGATCGAGTCGGTGCCCCACAGGATCCGGTCGGGGCCGAGCGCGACGAGCAGTTTGCCGAGGACGTGCGCGGCCTCCAGCGGCCGGCGAAGCATCAGGAACCACGTGCTTCCGAGCTCCGCGTAGACGTTTCCGTCGCGCCCGATGCCGGCGCGCACGAGGCTCTCGACGAGGCGATCGACACCCACGCCGCCCCTTCGGTACGGGCCCTCTTGGCCGTCGGGATCGCGCTCGTATCCCGAGTGGTAGACGACGAACGTGACATCTGGGAAGGCCGCCGCCGCCGGTCCGATGTCACGCGGCGAGGCCGCGGGCATCGCCGCATCCGGGACAGGACCACTCAGCCCCTTGTGGGCCGCGACGACGCGGGGACCGAGCGCACGCACCCGTTCGAGGAACGGGAAACCGATCTCCTCGTCGTCGAGGAACCAGCCTCCAGTGGGCGAGGCGGCCGTCGGCGGGCCCCACAGCGTGTAGCACTTCCATCCCGACGGACGGAGTGTGTCGGCGATCGCTGCCATGCCCTCGAGCTCACGACGGTCCACGTTGGGATGCACGATGGCGTGAGTCAGCAACCGGCCGGTCCCTGCATACCGTTCGACGACGTCGCGGGCAGCGGCGATCTGCTCGTTGGTCAACACGTTGTGCGCCGCGGTTCCCGGTGTCGAGGTGAGCAGCGCGATCGCGGTCTCGCTCGTTCCGAACACCAGGCTCGCCCACGCAGCGGCATCGATCAGCCGCGGGTCGACGCCGTCGTCCCACCGCTCGGGGTCGGCCATCTGTAGGAACCCGGTCAACGCCGCGCCCGCGGCACTGTTCCAGCGACCGGGATCGACGAAGTGGGTCTGGACATCGACGACGGGCCCGTCAGCACGAAAGGCCTCGTTCGCAGCCGCCCGAGGCGGCCGTC
>JAPSGP010000515.1 GCA_031177445.1 Acidimicrobiia bacterium | reverse complement strand
TAGCGTGCTCAGGTGACCACGATCGAGGAGGACGGACATGAGCACGCGAGCGGAAGCGCCCCAGGTCGAAAGTGCCCAGGAGTCGACCGTGAGACGCGTGGTGTCCCGCGACGGCACCGAGATCGCATACCGGACGAGCGGCGAGGGGCCGCCGCTCGTGCTCATCCACGGCACGACGGCCGACCATAGGGTTTGGAGCCCCTTGCTGCCGTATCTGGAGGCGCACGCCACCGTCTACGCCGTCGACCGGCGGGGCCGCGGCGCCAGCGGCGACGCGCCCGACTACGACCTACAGCGCGAGTTCGAGGACGTCGCCGCGGTTGTCGACGAAGTGGCGGAGGTTTGCGGAGCCCCGATCGACCTGCTCGGCCACTCGTTCGGCGGGCTCTGCGCGCTCGGCGCGGCGGCGCTGACCTCCAGGATGCGCAAGCTCGTGCTCTACGAGCCGCCCGTCAATCCCGATGCGACCGCCTTTCTCGGGATCGCGGAACGTCTGGACGCACTGCTGGCAGAAGTTGACCGCGAAGCTGTCGTCGCGACCTTCCTTCGCGAGGTCGCGATGATGTCCGAGGAGGAGCTCGGCTACTACCGGGAGCTGCCGAGCTGGCCGGCACGGGTCGCCGCCGCACACACGATTCCCCGCGAGTTCCGGGCCCCCTTGGACGGAGCCTTCGATGCCGCGCAGGCGTCGACCGTCACCGTACCCACCCTCATGCTGTCCGGCAGCGACAGCCCCGGCTACATGAGGGCCGCCACCGAGTCCGTGGCGGCCGCGCTGCCCGACGCGCGCATCAGGATCCTCGACGGTCAGCAGCACGTCGCGCACGTCCTCGTTCCCGCGCTGTTCGCCGAGCACGTCCTTGCTTTCCTGCGACCAGACATGAAGGCTCACGGTGACAGTCGATAGCCGACGCCTCTGACCGTCTGGATCAAATCCGCCTTGTCTCCGAGTTTCTTGCGCAAACTGCGGATCACTGAATCGACCACGTTGGATCCGAGGTCGTCCTGGTAGCCCCAGACGGCCGCGAGGAGCTCGGTACGGGCAACGGTGTGACCAGTACGTTCGCGGAGGAAGTGCATTACGTCGAACTCCTTCGGCGTCAAGTCCACTCGACGACCGTTGGCCAGAAGCTGTCGTTGGCGCACGTCGAGGAGATCGTCCTCGGGAAGGCCGAACTCCGCCGCCGCGAGGCGCGTGAGCCACCCGTCCACGGATGAGGGGCCGAACTCGAGATACAGCCCGCAATACTCACGCCCGCCTATCTCCACCACGCCTCCGGGGATCACTCCGCCGTGAAGCTGGTCCATGACTGGACCGTAGATCTCGGGATGGTCGGTGACCCCGTAGTTTCGCCGGAGGCGGGGGCGGAGCTCCATGTAGATGCGCTTGAGATCCAGCCACATGCTCGCCTGTGCCTCGCAGGGCGTGTCTCCCGCTTCCCACGTCAGCCAGCGGCGGATGAGCAGTACCTCCTGGTTGGGAGCTATGCGGTGGTCGCGGAGATGGTCGAGCCACATGGCCACGACCGGGTCGTGCGCAAACCGGCGAGGCTCGGTGCGACCGCTCGTGGTGATGATCGAGAATCCGGCGACGTCGCCCCGCGAGTCCCGAGCCACCCGAAAGGCATCCGGGCACCGGGACCACCAGGTGCGGAGCATCTCCGCAGCCAAGGGAGGTTCGTGACGCTCGATGATCGCGTCGATGACGGCAGCATCAGCCGGTGTCGCGGCCTCGATAGCGAAGTGGTGGGCACCGCTCGGAAAGTGGGCCTCGCGAACCGAGGGGTTCTCGACGAGGTAGATCATGTCCGCGGTCTGGCGCCACAGCTCAGACCTCGGCACGGTACGAAGCTCTTCGCGAAGGTGAGCCCAGGCCCGCTGTCGCAGCGAGAGATACCGGGACGGCTCCACCGCACGCAGCCGTGTCGCGATCGTCTGCTGAAGCGCTTCGTGGAGAGCGAGACCGTCGGCAGCCACATCGACGAAGGGCAGCCCCCGCAGGGTCTGCAAACCCTCCGAGGCATCGACATCGGGCAGCATCGCCTCCAGAAGAGGTCTGCTGACGCGCCTCACGACTGCCGCCGCCTCGATCAGGCGCTTCGTCCGTCCATCGACGTCGTCGAGATAGGCTCGGGTGAACTCGTCGAGCAGTCGCCTCAAAGTCACGTCGCGGATCGGATGTGGCGGACGTTCCTTTGCCGCGAGG
>JAPSGP010000047.1 GCA_031177445.1 Acidimicrobiia bacterium | reverse complement strand
CCTCGTCGCTCACCCACCGCACTGACCGTCGACGGGTCACAATGAGGACGCTGATTCGCTCCCGGCATACCTGGAGGCGTCCATGGGCCGAAAGGCGAGACTCGACCTGGTGCTCGACTGTGCGGCTCCCCAGGAGCTCGAAGGTTTCTGGCGAGAAGCGCTCGGCTATCGCTCCTACATTTCGATCGAATCGGCCGTCGTCCTCGTGCCCGACGACGACACGAACGCGTCTCCTTTGGTCCTGCAACAGGTGCCGGAGCCGAAGGCTGCGAAGAACCGCATGCACATCGATCTCGTGACCGACGACATCGAGGGAGAGGTCAACCGGCTTCTCGACCTTGGCGCCCGACGGGCTCACGAGGGGGTCCAGAGCATGGGCGACACCCGGTGGGTGACGCTCACCGACCCGGCCGGCAACGAGTTCTGCGTGTGTACCGGCATCGAGTGGTGACCGGGCGAGAAAAAGCCGTGTACCGACCCGGCGTGATGGGTAGTCCTCTCTTCCGGTAGGCCCTCCAGTTTCTGCGTGCCCCGCATCTTGATCGGGCGCGTGCTGGCGGGGATTTTTGTTCGGTGCACGGGTGCCGGGGAGGACGCGATGGAGCGACTCGACGGCCTGGACTCGTCCTTCGTGTCTCTGGAGACCTCGGCGGCACCGATGCAGGTGGCGATGACCGCGGTGTTCGATCCGTCGACCGCGCCCGTGGGCTACTCGTTCGAGTCGCTGCGCACGGTGGTCGAGGACCGGCTGCATCTCGTTCCACCGTTTCGCCGCCGGCTGATCGAGATGCCGGGCCGTATCCAGCATCCCGTTTGGGTCGATGACCCGGCCTTCGACCTCGAGGAGCACCTGCACCGTCATGTCCTGCCCTCGCCGGGAGGGCCGATCGAGCTCGAGGAGTTCACCGCCCAAGTGATCAGCCGGCCGCTCGATCGGTCGCGACCGTTGTGGGAGATGTACCTGGTCGAAGGACTCGAGGGCGGAATGGTCGGCGTGGTGACCAAGGTGCATCACGCCGCGATCGATGGAATCTCGGGCGCGGAGCTCACCGCCACCCTGCTCGACGTCGGTCCCGAACCGACTCCCGTGGCACCGCCGGATTCGGAGTGGCTGCCCGAGCCGCTCCCCTCGACGCGGGCTCGGGCACGCGATTCCGTCGACCAGGTGCTGCGCCAGCCGATCGAGATCGCCGGGGATGTGGCCCGCGCCGCGATCGCAGGTCTGCGCATCTGGCGACACAACCGCCGTCCCGGTACGAACCCACCGCCAGCTCCGTTCAGCGCTCCACGAACGCCGTGCAATGCGCCCCTCACGAGTTGCCGCCACGTCGGCTTCACCCACCTGGGCCTCGACGAGGTCAAACAGATCAAGAACGCGACTGACGCGACGGTCAATGACGTGGTGCTCGCAGTATGCGGCGCCGCGCTCCGCACTGTCCTCGAAGATTCAGGTGAGCCCCCGCAACGCTCGCTGGTGGCGGCGGTGCCGGTGTCGGTGCGGAAGAAGGAGCAGCGGGGTGCGATGGGCAACCGACTTTCGGTCATGCTCGTCGACCTGGCAACCACGATCGATGACCCGGTGGCCCGGCTGCGGGCGATCGCCGCCGGAAGCCGGGCCGCGAAGACCCAGGACCGCCTCCTGGGGCCCGACACCATCTCGCAACTCGCACGCCTCACCCCGCCTGCGATCCTTGCGAGGGCTGGTGCGCTCGAGTCGCAGCTCAACCTGCTCGCACGCCTTCCCCCGTTGTGCAATCTCATCGTGTCGAGCTTCCCCGGCCCGGCCTTCCCGTTGTATTGCGCCGGTGCACGGATGGTCGCCGCGTACCCGATGGGCCCACTCATGGTCGGGACGGGGCTCAACATCACCGTGCAGAGCTACCTCGGCTCGCTCTGGTTCGGCGTCGTCGCCTGCCCCGACGTCGTCCCGGAGCCGTGGACGCTCCCTGCGCGTATGACCGACGCGCTCGACGAGTTGACGAAGCAAGTGACGAGCCCGAAGCGCGCACCGCGGGCTCGGACGATCGCAACGTTCGGCGTCTAGCACCGACCGTTTGCACGCTTGTGCGCCAGAAGCACCGTCCGTCTACGGTCGCCCGACCCGAGGGAGAACGCGCCGTCCGAGGTCGCAAGATATATCGCCTGGATGCAAACCATCAGTGAAGTCTTGACAGTCGGGTTTCGATATATCAGGATCCGACTGTGACGCCTCGAGATCGGCTCAAGCCACTGCCTGTCGCGGCGGTGCACATCGTGCTTGCGCTGCTCCCCGGCGAGCTCCACGGCTACGCGCTCATGCGGAAGGTCGAAGAGCTGAGCGACGGCACCGTCCGACTCGGCCCAGGCACGCTCTACGGCACGATCAACCGCCTCGTCGACGATGGCCTCATCGAAGAGACCACCGGCCGCGTTGCACGACAAGACGGCGAGCGCCGCCGCTACTACCAGCTGACCTCAGGCGGCCGAGCCGTCGCTCTCGACGAACTCTCTCGTTTGCAGACCCTCGTTCGGCGCGTCCGCTCCCGGTTGCCGAAAGACGCAACCGCGTGACCCGCAATGACGCCATCGTCGCGGCCTACCGAGTGCTGCAGCGGCTCTACCCGCGAGCGTTCCGCGAGGAGTACGGAGACGACATTGTGCAGCTGTTCCGGGAGCAGCTACGGGACGAGTCCTCTTGGCGTGTGTGCGGCCGCGGTCTCGTGGACTTCGCCGTGAGCCTCCCGACTCGTCACGTGGAGATACGCATGGCACGCAACCGGACGCCCGCGTTGGTCATGTTGGTCTCGCTCGTGCTTGCGGCAACGACGTTCGCATTCGTCGAGGGGCTTGTCGGCGTCGCCGTCGCGGCACTTGGTGCCGCGCTCGCGATCATCATCTGGCGGAAGGAGCGCCCTGCCCGCGCAGAGCGAGGCGCCGCGGGAAGGTGGTGGAAGCTTCTCACGAGCGGCATCGCGCTCCTTGCGATCGTTCTCGGCGCAACGACCGCAATGGGAGAGCTGAGCGAACCGGAATGGGTTGTCTTCGCGGTCGCCCTGCTCGTGAGCGTCACGCTCATCGGAACCGGCACAGTCCTCGGCGTCATCCACCTGACCGACCGCCATCGCGCAAACCGCATCGCGGCGTAGAACCTCACACCCCTTCCCGTTGGGCGAGGCGTTCGTCGGATCTTCCACTCGGCAGCCGCGCGAGGGTCCGGGATGTAGGCGCAGTACGTTCCTGTGCGGACGGTACGGTCGAGATGCTTGTCAAGTTGCCGATGGTGCTCGGCAATCCTGGCCATCGCCTGGCGGATCGCGCGAGTCACGCCGGCCCGGGCGCGCTGTGGATGTTCCTCGGCGTCCCCCCGGCTGCAGCTGAGGCCTTCTTCGCGTGATCGCCGCTCGGCGCTGAGCGAAACTGGGTGACGTGGCGGGGGTCATCGAGCAGGCAAGACGAACCGGATGATCGCGCACGAGCTCGTCATCAGCGAGAAGACCGTGGCGAGCCACGTGAGCCACATCTTCATCAAGCTCGCGGTGACATCCCGGTCCGCCGCCACTGCGTACGCCTACGACCACGATCTCGTGTGACGATCCAGGTTTCGGGCGTCGTCGTCGGGAACGGACTGGCGCTGCCGTATGCGGAGCACGGCGACCGATCGGGACCGGTGTTGGCGCTGCTGCCGGGGCCGACGGACTCCTGGTTGTCCTACCAGCCGGTTCTCGAGCGGATTCCGCGATCGATCCGGACCATCGCGGTTTCCCAGCGCGGGCACGGCGACTCCGACAAGCCGGCGAGCGGGTATGGCGTGAGCGACTTCGCCGGCGACGTGATCTCGCTGCTCGACGTCCTCGGCATCGAGCGCGCGGTCCTGGCCGGCCATTCGGGCTCGTGCCTGGTCGCGCGCCGGGTCGCGATCGACCACCCCGGGCGCGTCGCGGGCCTGGCTCTCGAGGCTTCACCGACCACGCTCCGCGGCGACGAGGGCCTCACGGAGTTCGTGGAGTCGATCGTCCTGGGCCTGGACGATCCGATTGACCCCGACTTCGCCAGGTCGGTCGTGGTTGATACATCGTCCGGCGACATCGCCCCCGAGCTCCAGGACCGGCTGGTGGGTGAGCTCCTGAAGGTGCCGGCGCGCGCGTGGCGCGAGATGTTCGCAGCGCTGTTGCAGTACGACGACACTGGCGAACTCCCGAGCATCACCGCACCCGCCCTCCTCATCTGGGGCGACGCGGACAGGGTGGTCGGGCGTGACATGCAGGAGCAGCTCGCACGGCGCATGCCGCGCGCAGACCTGGTCGTCTACCAAGGCGTCGGGCACACCCCGAGGTGGGAGGACCCGTCGCGCTTCGCTACCGACATCGCTGCCTTCGTCGAGCGATCCCTTCCCGCTCGACCCTGACAGTCTCGGCTGCCGCCAGGTTTGATGGGTCGTCCGTCGCGAACAGATCGCACACGTCCAGCGAAGCGCAGCGGCAGTCGGCCGCGAGCTCCAACCACTCCTTCATCGCCTGGGCGCGCTTGATCAGCGCTTCGACGTCCGGGAGCTTTCGCTCGGCCAGCTGCCGCAATACCTCGACGCTCTTGCCGTCCCGGGCGCCGGCGAGGAGCTGCGTGATCTCCGCCAGCGAGAGACCGACTTGCTGGGCGACGCGGATCGTGCGCAAGCGGGCGATCGCGTCGGGTCCATAGCGTCGCTGCCCGCTCGCGCGCTCGGGCAGCGGCATCACGCCCCGCCGCTCGTAATAGCGGACCGCCGACGCGTTGACGCCGACCGCGGCCGCAACCTCTCCGATCGTGAGGGTCGCTGTTCCCATGCGCTCCATCAGGCCCTTGACTTGAACTCAGGTTCAAGCCCGAGGATAGCGGTGATCCACCGAAAGGAGACTCGAGATGCCCACAGAAGTGCCCATCGCGTGCACGCTCAGCGCCGGTGAGCAGCCCGATCGCATGGTCACGATGCGCGAGCTCGGCCGGGCCCTCGTCGGCTTGCAAGTCCATGACCGCCGAGCGCGGCTGCGCTTCCACCGCGAGCACGAGCGCGTCGATGCCCTCGTTGCCGCCGAGAGCCAGTGCTGCGCGTTCTTCCAGTTCGCAACGACCCGGGACGGCGAGGCAACAGAGCTCGAGATCCGAACGCCCGAAGGCGGCGAGCCCCTCCTGCGAGCTCTGGTCGCAGCCATCGTCTCCGGTTGGGAAGGCCAATGGCGCGGCGGTTGAGCGTCATCGGCGTTCCCTCGGGCGCGGGCGCGTGCGGGGTGGGCCAGGAACAGACGCCGGCGGCGATGCGAGGCGCCGGGCTCATCGAGCTGCTCGACGGCGAGGGCTTCGAAGTGAGCGACTTGGGTGACTCGCCGATTGTTCCATGGCGTCCCGACCGCATCAGGCCACATGCTCAAAACCTCGAAGACGTCGTCGACGTGGTGCGGAGCACGGCGAGTCGCGTCGCCGATGCTCTCCGTGACCGAGAGCCGACGGTTCTCGTGCTGGGCGGCGACTGCACCGTCGGAATCGGGACGATCGCTGGGGCCCAATCAGCGGTCGGCGACGTCGCCCTCGCATACTTTGATCTTCACTCCGACCTGAACACGCCCGCTAGCGCGAGGGACGGGGCTCTCGACTGGATGGCGCTCGCGCACATGCTCGCGATCGAAGGATCTGAACCGACGTTGACAGCTGCTGCGGGGCAGGCGCCGCTGCTCGACGCCAGCCAGGTCGTGCTCTTCGCCCACAGCCAGTCTGACGCGACGCGGTTCGAACGCAGCGCGATCGAACGACTCGGGTTGGCCCGCGTCGCATTGGAGGACGTTCGGAGCGATCCGCAAGCCACCGCGCGTCGGACGCTCGAACATCTTGCGAGCCGATCGGATCGCTACGTCATCCATCTCGACGTCGACGTGGTCGACTTCACCGACGCTCCGCTCTCCGAGCACCCCTCGCGCAATACCGGGCTGAAGCTTGACGACATGCTGACCGCGCTGAGGATCCTCGCCTCGGCTCCCGGTCCCGTTGCCATCACGCTCGCCGAGCTCAATCCACACAACGCTGCGGCCGACGATGGGCTGCTGGGACGGTTCGCGACTTCCTTTGCCGACGCGATCGGGCCCGCTTCTCCGTGATGCGGCCAGGTATCAACGCGTGCCGTGCGGCTGGCTATGAGCGGTGGACGGGACGGGTCCGCGACAGGATGTGGCGGTGGTGGAACGCATCGTCATTGTGGCGTACGACCCGTCGTGGCCGTCGCTCTTCCGATCGGTCGCCTCGCGACTGCGCCACGCGCTGGGCGACATCGCGCTTCGGATCGATCACATCGGCTCCACGGCAATCCAGGGTCTCGACGCGAAACCCATCATCGACATCCAGATATCCGTGGCTTCGTTGGAGCCGATCGACCAGTTCAAGGTCCCCATCGAGCAGGCCGGCTTCGTTCACCGCGCCGACAACATAGAGAGAACCAAGCGGTTCTTTCGCGAGCGGCCCGGCGACAGACGAACTCACGTCCACGTTCGCAGGGCGGGCACCTTCTCGGAGCAGTTTCCGCTGCTGTTTCGTGAGTACCTACGCGCGCACCCCGACCGAGCCCAGCAATACGCCGCCCTCAAACGCGACTTGGCGGCGCGGTATTCGGAGCCGGACGAGCGTCATCTCTACGTCGAGGCAAAGGTGCCGTTCACCTGGGAGACGATCCACTTGGCGGACAATTGGGCGCAGGCGATCGGTTGGGAACCTCCGCCTTCAGACGCGTAGACCCGGCAGATCGTCCACGAAGCGGCGGCGCGAGCTACGGGAGCTCAGCGGCGGCCTTGCCGCCTCGATGATGGAGCCAGGCCACGAGCTTGGTCGCGCCTTCCTGGCGCGCGGCGTCCAATGGCGTTTGGCCATCCCAATCCGCCCTCCAATTGATGTCGGCGCCCCGTTCGAGGAGGTACGCCGCAGCCTGCTGCTGCCCGCCGTGGCAGGCGGACCAGAACGCGTGCGTCACATCTTGCGGTGAAGGCGGCGGGTCGGCCTCGAAGAACGAGTCGATCCGGTCCATCAGCCCGAGTGCCGCTGCCTCCCACAGCGTGCTCTGCGCGCCTCGCTCGATCAGGCGCCGCGCCGCGTTCCATTGCGCGAACGCGGTCGCGTCGGCCAGCGCCGTGCCGCCACCAATCACAGCACCGCGCGCCTCGATGTCCGCTCCGGCGTCGAGCAGGGCGTCGAGCACTTCCACGTCGTCACTGCTCGCGGCCCAATGCAGTGGCGTCTCGTTGTGGCCGCCCGCGAACCGTCCGTCGACGTCAGCGCCGGCATCGACCAGGGCGGCCACGATCGCCGGCCCGTTCGGATAATGCCCGGGCCAGTCGGTTGCGACGTGGAGCAGCGTGCGCGACATACCGTCAGGTCCCGGGTTGCCGAGCCGCGCGTTGGCGAGCTCGGAATGCTCGACGAGCAGCTGGCGCAACCCGTCGACGTCGCCGCTGTGAACGGCGTCCACCGCTGCCACCGCGAGCGGGTCTTCAGTGCCGAGGAGGACTTCCGGACCCTCGAGCGGTGATCCGAAGCGAATGAGGTTGCCGTCCCGGTCGATGTGCGCGCCCTCAAGTAACCCGTACTCGGCGTCGGTCGGCTCGAAGAACTGGCCGGTAACACCTGCACCCCTCCACTCCGCGAACAGTGCATCGGCGTCGTCGACATAGAGATAGACGGCGCCGACGTTGCTCCTCGGATCGAGGTCCGCCACGACGCTGAAGTGGAAGTTCGCAGCTCCGCGTTGCGCGTATCCGTAGTCGCCCCCCTCGTACGCCCGAACCTCGAAGCCCAGCGCGCGGTAGTGCGCCAGCGCGGTCTCCAGATCCCGAACCGGCAGCACGGTCGCCATCCGATCGATGTCGCTCCGGCGTTCGGCGGCCGGCGCCGGCGCCGCAGTGGGCACCGCGGCGAGCGCCGCCTCGCGGGTGGAGACGTCCAGGAGCTCGACGATCTTGCCGTCACGCACGAAGAGCACCTGGAAATAGCTCCGCGAGGTGGGCTCTCGGCCGCTGGTCGCCGGCCAGGTCAATTCGAGACCGACCACTACGCGGTCCTCGTGCGCGGCGACGTCGGTGAGCGCGCCCTCGACACCATCGGCTACGGCGCGTTGCATCCAGTCGACGATCTGCGCACTGCCGACGCAGCTGGCCCACGTGGCGTCCTCGGCCAGCAGCGGACGCAGCGCGGTGAAGTCGCCGGTCTGCAGCCCGCTCCGAATGCGCTCGGCAACAGACTGAGCGAACGCCGCGGTATCGGTCATGCGACGCCTCCTGTCGGTTCGGCTGCGCCTGCCACATCGGACCAGACTCGTCGACCTTGCGCCGCGATCTCGGGCAGCGTCAAGGCAGCGCCATCTGGAGTGCCGGCCGCCGCTCGCCAGTCATCGACGTGCTCCTTCGAACAGAAGAGATTGGCGTCCGCATAGAAGTCCCTTATGACGTTCTCGCACGGTCCGAAGGGCATCCAGGTCACGAACGGTCGGTCGTCGGGGACGCCCGCCCGGATGGCGATCTCGAGCCCACTGCCACAGGTCGGGCAGTTGGTGGCGACGACCGCATCGATGGCGAGCGCGACCGGAATGCCCACCGCGTCGAAGGCACACCAAGTATGGGTGTCGACACCGTCGTGACGGATGCGGTGCGCGGTCGATCGCAGCGTCACTCCGTGGGCGCCGACGATGCTTGACTCGTCCAATTCGAGGCGGCCAGCACCGAGCAGCTGATCGACTGCCGCCTGGAGCCGACGCCGAGCCCAACCAGTTCGCGCTCGCGCTCCCCGCAAGGACAGCGGCGCGCCCGCCCAGATCGCCTCGAACGCGATCCGCGAGAGCGTGTCGGGATCCGCGGGCGACGCCACCACCGCACGGTAGACCTTGCTCCCCACTGGAAGGTCAAGCCGGTACGCGGTCGTGCAGCCTCAGCGGCGCGGGATGACGTGGCAGACGAGTGTCGGCGCGCAGTCCTCGGGACGCAGGCTGCGAGCGCGGCGCTCGAGGCGGCGGAGCTCGGTGCGTGTCTGCTCGAGGGCGGCGATCTGCTCGTCGATCGCGGTGGCGCGCCGACGGATGAGGTCGACGACATGCGCGCACGGCACCTCGCCGCGGTAGCGGTACGCGACGATCTCCCGGATCTCGCCCAGGGTGAGGCCGACGGCCTGGGCCGAGCGCACGAAGCGGACCACGTCCTCCACCTCGGTTGAGTACTCCCGGTAGCCCGATCGCGTACGGGCAGGTTCGGGGAGCACCCCGATGCTCTCGTAGTAGCGCAGGGCCTTGGTCGACAGGCCGGTGCGCTCCGCCAGCTCGCCGATGCGCACGTGTCCTCCGTCACGACTCTCGGGCCTTGACCTTACAGCACGCTGGAAGGCTTACCGTCGGCGGAGCCCGACGAAGGAGGAGATCATGACGAGCACACGGACCGCCGAACGCAAGATCGGGCCGTGGGGCGCCGCCGCCCGGTTCCTCGTCGGCGCGGGAATGGTGATCGGCGCCGTCGTCATCGGAATCGATGCGCTCGACGCGCTGCTGGGCCTGGTCGCATTCCCACTCGCGGTGTCCATCTTCGTGGCGATCCGCGGCCGTGCGGCTGAGTCTTTGCGTCTCACCGGACCAGACGGACACTGCATCGTTTGCGCCCTCGCGGTGGCTCAGTTCGTCCTCGTGCCGGTGGCGGCCCTGCTTTTCAACGGCACGTCGATGCTGCTCGCGGCGCTGCGTGGGTACGGCGGTTGCGAGCTCTTCGCGATCTCGAACTGGTTGTGGGGCCGGGACGACCAGATCGGGTGCCCGATCTTCCACCCGGTCGACGTCGCCGAAGCGCGGTCCGGCCACGGCACGGATCGGCCCCAGCCGCAGTGCTGAGCCACGACTTGGTGATCGTCGGTTCGGGCGGGGCCGCGTTCGCCGCCGCCATCCGCGCCCGCCGCCTGGGAGCGTCGGTTGCCATGGTCGAGCGCGACATCGTCGGCGGGACCTGCGTCAACGTCGGCTGTGTCCCGTCGAAGACGCTGTTGGCGGCGGCGGGTGCATACCACCAGGCCCGCGCCCACCGGTTCTCCGGGGTCGCGACGAGGGGCGAAGCGATCGACCTTCCTGCACTGATCAGCCAGAAGGACGAGCTCATCGACGGGCTGCGCCGAACCAAGTACCTCGACCTCGCCAGCAGCTACGGCTTCGACATCCTCGCGGGCGAGGCTCGCTTCGCAGACGCCGACACGCTGATGGTCGACGACCGGTCGCTGCACGGCGGTGCCTATGTCATTGCGACCGGAGCACGGCCGGCAGTGCCACCGCTTCCCGGCCTACCGGATGCCGGCCATCTGACTTCGACTACCGCGATGGAACAGACGCGCCTTCCGGAACGCATGGTCGTGATCGGAGGCGGATTCGTCGGACTCGAACAGGGCCAGCTCTGGAGCCGGCTCGGTGTGCACGTCACGATCGTCGGTCGCATCGCCCCACGGGCCGAGCCCGAGCTCGTGGCTCGATTGGAAGCCGTGCTTCGCGACGAAGGGATCAACGTCGTTGCCGAGCGCGCAGTCGCGGTCCGGACCGGCAGCAAGGCGAAGATTGTCGTGACCGACAGTGGCGAGCAGGTGGCAACCGACGCAATCTTGGTGGCGACCGGTCGCGTTGCCCAGACGGACGACCTCGATCTCGACGCAGCAGGTGTGAAGCGAGACGAACGGGACTTCGTGGTCGTCGACGGCGAGCAACGGACGTCGAATCCGAGGATCTTCGCCGCAGGCGACGTCACTGCGGGGCATCAACACGTCTACGTCGCCGCGGCCCAAGGACGAGTCGCAGCCGACAATGCATTGACGGGCGCGCAGGGCGAAGTCGACTACCGCGGCCTGCCGAGCGTGCTGTTCACGAGCCCGGCACTGGCCAGTGCGGGCATGACCGAAGCCGAGGCGCTCGCCGCGGGCTTCATCTGCGACTGTCGAGTGCTCGCGCTCGAGCACGTCCCGCGGGCGCTCGTCGATCACGACACGCGCGGGGCGATCAAGCTCGTTGCCGATCGGGCGACGGGCAAGATCCTCGGTGTTCACGCGCTCGCCGCTGGTGCCGGCGACATCATCCTGGCCGGCGTGTACGCCATCAAGTTCGGGCTCACCGTGAAGGACCTCGCCGAGGCATGGGCCCCGTATCTGACGATGAGCGAGGCCCTCCGACTGGCCGCCCAGTCGTTCACCACGGACGTCGCGCGGCTCTCCTGCTGCGCGGCGTAGTCGGATCACTTCCAATCGCGACCCCCGGCCACATGGCTGCGCGTCAGCCTGGGTTGACAGCTCGGGGCTTGTCAGCCTACGCTGACAGGCGTGAAACGGATGACAGTGCTGGCGGATGCGGTCGACAGCCGGGATCCGAGTGTTGGCCTGGCGGCAGTCGCCACGCTACGAACCCTCGTGGAGGAGCTCGAGGTGCTCCACGTCGAGAACGCCCGGGCGTGCGGCTGGTCCTGGCAGGCGATCGCCGACGAGCTCGGCGTCACGCGCCAGTCAGTCCACAAGAAGCACCGGACCACTCGCCGACGAGGGCAGAGGTAGCTCGTGTTCGAAAGACTGGATCCGTCGGCGCGGCACGCGCTCGAGCTCGCACAGCGCGAGACGGTCCGCTTCCACCACAACTACCTCGGCACGGAGCATCTGCTGATCGGGTTGACGCTCACCGATTCATTTCCGGCTCGACTGCTTGCCAAGCTCGACTGCACACCGGACGCGGTTCGGTCTGCCGTCGTGGATGTCATCGGCCGGGGTCGTCCACGCGAGCAGTTGCTCGCGACGATCGGCATCGATCTGGGAGAGGTGCGCCGCCGAGCCGAGGCGACCTTCGGATCGGAGGCGGTCGCCTACGCCGCAACGAGAGCGCTACCGCGCCGGCGTCTGAGTCCACCGCGTTGGTGGCCCAACTGCAGCGTCGGTGCACCATGTGAAAGCGCGCTCGCAGGTGGATGGCTCGGCATGGCTCCGCGCCTGAAGAAGGTGCTCGAGCTCGCGACCCGACACGCGGCACCTGCCCCCGCGACGCCCACCCACCTCCTGCTCGGGATCGTCGAAGAAGGGAACGGGGTGGCCTGTCAGATCCTCGAGCGCCGCGGAATCAAGCTCGCCGTCGTCACCACCGCAGCCCAGGCCGAACTCTCCTGAGAAACGCGGGTGCGCCAATCAGGCCAGGAGCGGAAACACGTCGGCCTGTCGTCCGAGCGCAATGCGCTCTGCAGGTGTGAGCGGGATGCGGCCGGAGCTCTTCTCGATCCATGTGGTCCTGTCCCAGTTCAGTTCCGAGGGCAGCGGCGCCGCCAAGAGCTCGAAGAGCACCGCACTGGTGAGCTCCATGGCGTCGTCGTCCATCTCGAGCCGTTGCCCGAGAGCGTCGGTGAGATCGAGGCCGTGGATCGTGACCTCGACGATGCGCGTCGCCGCGAAGTCGTCGATGCGCATGACGGGCTCCCACGTGCGGACGACGATGCCGGGATCCGTGTCGTCGAGCAACGAGCTGGCGTGCCGCTGCACGGCGTCAAAGGCGCGAACCAAGGCGGCGCCACTCCCGTACTTCTGGACGATGAGATCGGCCCGCGCCTGCGTTCGCGATGCGTTCTCCGTTCGGTCGTAGTGCCAGTAGGTCACCGCATCTGTGTCAGCGCTCGTCGCCGGCTGGGGCTCTTGCAAGGCCAGGGGTACGCGCTCGAGATCTCGGTAGAGATGAGCCAGGAGATGGAGCACATCCCACGGCGGCAACCGCGTCGGCC
>JAPSGP010000514.1 GCA_031177445.1 Acidimicrobiia bacterium | reverse complement strand
CTGGGACTACCTGTACCTGTCCCTCACCAACTCGATCGCGTTCAGCCCGACGGACGCGATGCCGTTGTCGCTGCGCGCGAAGTCGGCGATGAGCCTCGAGTCGGCGATCTCGGCAGCCACCGTCCTGCTCGTCGCCGCACGGGCTGTGAACGTGCTCGGCGGGTAGTCGGGCTACAAGACGCCTTGTGACTGCCCGTACCTCGCGCAGCCAAGCTAGGCCTGAGCTGCCGGCGGGCGCCAGTTGACGACCAGCCGGTCTCGCTCCTCGCCGACCTCGGTCCCGAGCGCTCGGCACGCCTCGCGAAAACGCCCTGCGATCCACTCGGCGTCGCGCCCAGTTGCCAGCCTGGTGTGGCAGTACTCGAGCTTGAGCGGCACCGCCTCGAGCCGCACAGGCCCTTCCCGGTCGAGGTCGACGAGGAAGAGCAGGCCGAGGTCGTTGCGTAGCCGGGGCTCGACCGCGTAGTCGTCGAGGAAGTCGCCGAGGTCGTAGAGCACCCCATTCTCGATGCCGTGGAAGACGTGGGCGGAATGACCGGCGACGAGCGCGGCACCGGCGTCGCGCAGCGCGGACGCCCAGCGGCGGACAGTCGGCAGCGGCCCCGGCGCCATGTTCGGGCCCCAGTGGGGCGTCACGAGCACGCAGTCGGACTCCGCCTGCTCGACCGCCCGCGGGACCCACTCGAGCCCGTACGCGACGCCGGGTGAATCCGGTCCAGCTCCGTACTCCTCCGGGTGGTCGCAGCAGCCGATCACCGCCAGCCGCAGCCCCCCGGTCTCGAGCACCACGGGTGCTCGCGCCCGCTCGCGATCGGGGCCGGCGCCGACCCACTCGATGCCTGCCACACGGAGATGATCGAAGGTATCCAGCAACGCCTCGGCGCCGTAGTCCAGAGCATGGTTGTTGGCGAGCGTCACGCAGTCCACACCGAGCAGGCTCAGCGTCTCCACGGCGGCCGGCGGCGCGCGGAAGAAGAACGGCTTTCGCCGGTCGGGCCAGCGCTCGCCCCGGTCGGAGATGCAGCACTCGAGGTTGAGCACGAGGAGATCGGCCTCCCGCACGACTCCGACCACGTCTTCGCCGACGAGCGACTCCGGTCCCTTCTCCGCGATTGCTGCGGCGACGCTCCTCCCCAGCATCGTGTCGCCGGCTAGGCCGAGCTTCATGCTGCTGTGGTACCCAACCCGAGCAGAACGGATCGCGCCCGCCTAGCGGGCGAGCACGCGCGGCGGCTCTCGGAGCTCGGCCCAGAGGCGTTCCACAACCGAGCCTGGGACCAGCGGCCCCTCGGAGCACTCAGACCGTTCGCAGCGACTCGATCGTCGCCGTGGGGACGATGCCCTCTATCCGGCGCGCTAGTTCCGTGTCCAGCGTTACGAACGCGTCTGCCTGCAGCTGGGTGAGTGCGACATACTCGGCGTCGTAGGTCTCGGCCCAGCGCAGCTGCTCGGCGAGATCCCACGCCCGGCGCCGGAGCACGGCGTCGCCGAGGAGGCGGATCGGGATCGCCTGGATGCGAGTGAGTCGGTCGCGGGCGACATCCGGTGCGATCTCGCCCCGGTGGACGGCCTCGTGCAGGGCGGACAGCGTCTGCGAGCGCAGGAGCGTCGGCGCGAGCAGCTCGTGCTCGGCGGCGATCTCGATCCCCTCGCTCGCCAGGTGGAGGACGGCGCCGCAGTCGACGACGAATCTGCTCATGCGGCCGTCCACGCTAGCGCAGGGCGACCCGCATATGCTGAGGCGCCGTGACCACGATGCGCCTCTACGACCTCAGGGTGACCGTCGAGCGAATCGAAGGACGCTCGGTCTGCGGGCTCGAGGTGGGCGACTACTTCGAGGTGACGGAGTCGAACCGCGTGCGCATCCCGGCGGGCAAGCACTTCTGTCTGTACGCGTTGAGCTCCGTTCTCCCGCTCCTGCCCGCGAAGCAGCGTCGACTGCCCGATGGTGACTGGCTCGAACGGGATGCGTTCGTCTCCTGCCCGGATCCGGACGAGCGCGTCGTGATGCGGATCGAGCGGATCGGCGAGCGCGAGCTGGTCACCGAGGAGCTCACCTAGCGCGTGACGACAGCGCGCGGGCTCGAGGTCGGCCTCGGCGTGCAGACGAACCTGAGCGCGGACGAGTACGCCGGGATCGCGCGCACCGCCGAGGACGCCGGATTCGACGTGATCTCTGTCTTCCACGACCTCGGCTTCCAGCCGGCGATCGT
>JAPSGP010000513.1 GCA_031177445.1 Acidimicrobiia bacterium | reverse complement strand
TCCCTGCGGGGACCTCGAGCAGGTCACCGCCGGTTGCAGCCCGGAACTGGCGCACCATGATCACCGACTCGTGGTCGGCAGTCACCGGCACCACGACCACTGCACCGGGATGGTGCACGACGAACCGGGTGAACGATTCACCTTCGCGCCCGCGCACCTGTGCCTCTGCGAGCGCGAGGAACCCGACATCGGCGACGGTCGTGGAGCCGACGACCTCGAATCTGGTCACGGAGAGCCGGCAGCGCGCGCCGGCCGGATTGCTTGGATCGGCAGGCGGGGCGCTCGGCCCTCGGCACGGTCGCGGGACGCTCGCACGAACGCGGCGAACAGCGGGTGTGGCCGATCGGGACGGCTCTTGAACTCGGGGTGTGCCTGAGTGGCGACGAAGAACGGGTGCTGCGACTCCGGCAACTCGACGAACTCGACCAGACGTTCGTCGGGCGAGGTCCCGCCCGAGACCATCCCCGCTTCTTCGAGCTTGCGGCGGTACTTGTTGTTGACCTCGTACCGGTGCCGGTGGCGCTCGTAGACGATGGGTTCGCCGTAGGCGCGTTGCACGATCGAGCCGGGTGCGAGCTTGGCCGGATAGGCGCCGAGCCGCATGGTCCCGCCGAGATCGACGATCTCGCGCTGCTCGTCCATGAGGTCGATGACCGGGTGCGGGCTGTGCGCGTCGAACTCGCTCGAGTTCGCGCCGACGAGACCGCACACGTCCCGGGCGTACTCGATGACGGCGCAGTGTAGGCCGAGGCACAGGCCGAGGAAGGGCACGCGGTGCTCACGGGCGTACCCGGCTGCCGCGATCTTCCCCTCGATCCCGCGCACGCCGAATCCGCCTGGGATCACGATGCCGTCGAGATCGTGGAGCCGGCCTTCGGTCAGCAGTCCTTCGGCGTCGTCGGACGCGATCCAGTCGATGGTGACGCGGGCGCCACACGCGTAACCCCCGTGCTTCAGTGCTTCGGCCACCGACAGATAGGCATCCGGAAGGTAGACGTACTTGCCGACGAGGCCGATGCGCACGTCGAAGTCGGCGGCTCCGACGCGCCCGACCAGATTGCGCCACTCGGCCAGGTCGGGCGCGTGCTCGCCGAGATCGAGGAGCCGGCACACATAGTCGTCGAGCCCCTCGTCGTGGAGCACGAGCGGAATCTCGTAGAGGCTGTCGGCGTCGACCGCCGACACGATCCCGTCCTCGGGGACGTCGCACAGCTGCGAGATCTTCTCCTTCAGACGGGTCGGGATGGGCCGGTCGGACCGGCAGACGATCGCGTCGGGCTGGATGCCGCGGCTCCGCAGCTCGGTGACCGAGTGCTGGGTGGGCTTGGTCTTCTGCTCCCCGGAGGGGCCGATGAAGGGCACGAGCGTGACGTGGAGGTAGAAGACGTTCTGCCGGCCGACGTCCTTGCGGAACTGCCGGATCGCCTCGAGGAACGGCAGGATCTCGATGTCGCCGACCGTGCCGCCGATCTCGGTGATCACGACGTCGACGTCATCGTCGGCGAGCCGGAGGATGCGCTCCTTGATCTCGTCGGTGATGTGGGGAATGACCTGTACGGTCTGGCCGAGGTAGGCACCCCGACGCTCTTTGGCCAGGACCTCCTGGTAGATCGACCCCGTGGTCGCGTTCGACTTCTTCGTGAGCGGGACGTCGACGAAGCGCTCGTAGTGCCCGAGGTCGAGGTCGGTCTCGCCGCCGTCGTCGGTGACGAACACCTCGCCGTGCTGGAACGGGTTCATGGTCCCGGGGTCGACGTTGATGTACGGGTCGAGCTTCTGCATCGTGACCCGCAGCCCACGGCTCTTGAGCAACCGGCCCAGTGACGACGCGGTCAGGCCCTTGCCCAGGCTCGAGGCCACGCCTCCGGTCACGAAGATGTGCTTTGCCACCCCTACCTCCTGCGAGCTCGGCGCCCTGCGATCCGGATCATCGGCACGTCCGGGCGCGCGCCATCACGCGAAGGTGGAGCGAGGTGAGGCCGCGAGCTGCCGTCGACCGAACTTGGGGACACCGCCGAACCTAGCACGGCCCCCGCGCGCCGCTTGTGCATTGCAATCGTCGGAGGAGGCTGACGCGCCTGGTGCGGTTGCCTCCGCTACCTTCCACCCGCGGAGGCGGCGGCGTTGCCGAGCGCGCGAAGGGCGGCGGCTTTGCCGACCGCCGGAGCAGGAGGCCGAGCTTGCGAGGCCGACCGAAGGAGTGCAGTTGAGCGA
>JAPSGP010000230.1 GCA_031177445.1 Acidimicrobiia bacterium | reverse complement strand
GGAACGCGACGCGCCTCCTGGCCCGTCTCCGGGTGGCGGATGCGCACCCCGTCGATGTAAGGCCGGTGCAGGTCCTCCGGGAGGGGGTCCATCGCGAGCTCTCTAAGCTCCTCCATGCAACTGGCTGGTTGCACAAGTCTGGCGCGCCGCGCTCGGATATGCAACCCTGGGGTTGCGCGAGGTTCTGGGTCGAGCGTGCATGCAACGGGAGCGATTGATGGAGAACGAGCGGGTCGAGCGGGAGGTCGAGCTGCCGGCATCGGCCGAGGAGGTGTGGGAGCAGGTCGCCGACGGCGACCGGCTCGGCGAGTGGCTCGATGCCGAGATCGAGCTCGAGCTGCGGCCCGGGGGGTCGGGCACGTTCCGCTTCGCCGGCGGTGAGGTCCGGCGAGCCATGGTGCGCGAGGTCGAGGCGGGACGGCGGCTCGCGTTCACTTGGTGGCCGCTGACCGGACCGCAGGTTGGTGTCGCCACCTCGGTCGTCATCACGATCGATCCCAGTGACGCCGGCTCCCGGTTGCGCATCGTCGAGTCGCGAGCGACCCGTGCCCGGGTCCGCGCCGCCGCCTGAGCTCCGATGGCCGCGCGAGATGATCGAGTGGACGCTGTCTTCCAGGCGCTCTCCGATCCCACCCGCCGAGCGCTGCTCGATCGCCTTGCGGCCCAGCGGGCGGCGACCGCGACCGAGCTCGCCGAGACGATGCCGGTCACCCGGCAGGCTGTCGTCAAGCACCTGCAATCGCTGAGTCGCGCGGGGCTGGTCGCACCGACACGGCAAGGCCGGGAGGTCCACTACGCCCTCACGCCGAAGCCGCTCGGGGACGCACTTGGCTGGATGATGGCCGTCGGCGCCGAGTGGGACGAGCGCCTCGACCGACTGCGCCGGCGGTTCGACTCGCGGAAGTAGCCGTCTACTTCACGAGCCGCGACAGCCGGCGGTCGGCCAGGGCCTTGCCGCCGGTCTGGCACTGCGGGCAGTACGTGACCTCGTACGACTCGTACGACACCCGCCGCAGCGTGTCGCCGCAGCGCGGGCAGGGCGTGCCGTAGCGCGCGTGCACGAGGAACTTGTCGCCCAGCTTGGGCTCCGACAGCCCGCCGGTGCGCTCCCGTTCTCGCTCGATGGCGTCGGCGATCGTCGAGCGGACCGCGTCGAGCAGGCGCCGGCGCTCGTCGTCGCTCAACGACGCCAGCATGGCGTACGGAGAGAGCTGGGCGAGCCACAGCGCGTCGTCGGTGTGCCCCCGGCCGACACCGGAGACGGTCCGCTGGTCGCGCAGCAGGGTGTGCACCCGCCGGCGGTCGTCGCCGCGCAGCACGAGCTCGGCGAACGCATCGGAGTCGGGCTCGGGGCCGAGCTTCTGGAGCGGGCCGTCGTCGCCCGGCGCCAGCACCCACCACCCCGCCTTGCGCTCGGTCCCGTATTCGCGCACGAGCAGGGCGACGCCGTTGTCGAAGCGGAACCGCGCGACGCCGCCCTTGCCGCGCGTCTTCTTCGGTGGTTCCTCGATGTCGAGGCGGCCGGCCTGCGAGAGGTGCACGAGCAGTCGCGGCCCACCGAAGTCGAGGATGAGGTACTTCCCGCGCCGGCCTGTGCTCTGCAGGGCGCGGCCGACGAGCGATTCCGGCGGCGGGTCGAAGGTCTTGAGCCCGGAGAACCCGATCGGCTCGACACCTACGAGCCGGGCGCCGCCGACACGCGCCGCCAGCCGCTCGGACAGCGCCTGCATCTGCGGCAGCTCGGGCATCTCATGAAGTTACCGGCCGTCGCCGCTCGCTCCTTGGTCGGCTGCCGTTGCCGTGGCCGTTGGGCCTGTAGTCCTCGATCTCGTCGGGCTCGCCCACCACGTACACCTCGGCATCGGGTGCGATCGCGTCGGGCGGCGGGGCGTAACCGGGCGCGCGGCTCCGCAGCGCGATGGCGCGACCGCGTGGCAACAGGAAGATGCACAGCGCGCTCAGGACGCCGACGAGGAACGCAGTCAGGAACACCTGGTGCAGTGCCCCGGCGAAGGCGTTGCGCACCGCCTCCTTCGCGCCGGGCGGGATCCGTTGCGCCGACGACGGTGCGAGCAGCTGGTTGGCAGGGATGGGGCTGTCCGGGAACGCGTCGGCAAGCCGGTTGGTGAGCGAGGTGAGCATCACCGACCCGGCCACCGCGACGCCCAGCGCGCCACCGAGCTGACGGGTGAAGTTCACCAACCCGGTGGCGGTGCCCATCCGGCGCAGCGACACCGAGTTCTGCGCCATGAGCGTGCAGGCGAGGATCATCAGCCCGAGGCCGACGCCGACGAAGACGAGATCGCGGCTGATCTCGAGCGTGGTCGAATCGGCGTCGAGCCGGGTCAGCAGGTAGAGGCCGGGAAGGGCCAGCGCCATGCCGAGCACGACCTGCGCCCGGAACCCGATGCGGAGCAGCAAGCGCCCGCCGAGCGCCGACGAGACCATGAACCCCAGCATCAGGGGCGTGAGCACCCGTCCCGCGCTCGTGGCGTCGGTGCCGATGACCACCTGCACGAACAACGGGAGGAACGAGAGCACCCCGAACATGGTCATGCCGAGCAGGATCGTCAGCACGGCCGAGGCTCGCAGCGCGGGGATGCGAAACAGGTCGAGCGGGAGGATCGGCTCGCGCGCCCGCAGCTCGGCGACCACGAAGCCGCCGAGCAGCACCGCCGCGCCGACCAGCGAGCCGACGATCACCGGAGACGACCACGCGTAGTCGCGGCCGCCGGTCTCGAGCGCGAAGACCAGTAGGCACGTCCAGCCGAGCAGGGTGACGATGCCGGCCCAGTCGACCTTGTGCTTGCGGCGGTGCTCGAGCGGCTCCACCATGACGATCTTCACGAGGACGGCGGCGGCGATGCCGACCGGAAGGTTGACGTAGAAGACCCAGCGCCACGAGAGGCTGTCGGTGAGGAATCCGCCGATGAGCGGCCCGATGATCGAGGCGAAGCCGAAGACCGCCGCGTACACGCCTTGCACCTTCACTCGCTGCTCGATGGTGAAGAGATCGGCCGAGATCGTCTGCGCGACCGGAAGGAGACATCCGGCGCCGAGTCCCTGAAAGGCGCGGAACGCGATGAGCTCGGTCATCGAGTGCGCCTGGCCGCAGAGGACGGAGCCGACCAGGAAGATGAACATCCCGGCGAGGAAGATGCGCTTGCGCCCGTACATGTCGGCGAACTTGCCCCACAGTGGGATGGTCGCGATCTCGGCCAGCAGGTAGGCCGAGAACACCCAGGCGTAGTCGTCGATGCCGTGGAGGTCGCCGATGATCGTCGGCATCGCGGTCGACACGATCGTGCCGTCGAGCGCGGCCAGGAACATGCCGCTGATGACGGCGGCGGTCGTGAGGATGATGCGGCGCTTCGACAGGCGCGCCGCGTACGGGGTGACTGCCGCAGTCGTGACCGCGGTCATCGAGCGCGCCGCAGGGAGGGCGCGATCATCCGTGCCAGATCGTGAATGCGCGACGCGACGCTGGGATCGCGCTGGATCAGGTACTCGACGAACAGCCCCCATGCGAACGAAGAGATGACGTGGACCGCGGCGTCGAGATCGGCGTCGGGGTCGAGATCGGTCGACCCCGCCAGCACCGCCCGCCAGCGACCGTGGTAGCGATCGCGCAGGACGCGCCCGACTTCCACGGCGTCGGGATCACCGAGCACCGCCTCGCGGTGCATGAGTCGCAGGAACTCCTCGTCCTCGCAGAGCCGGGCGAAGTTGCGCTCGGCGTACTCGGTGATGCGGGCTTCGACCGGTCCGGCGCGGGGGATGTCGTCGGGGGTCATCTCGTCGACGGACCGGCCGAGCCCGCGAGCTTGATAGACGGCTTGGATGAGCTCCGCCTTCGAAGCGAAGTGGTAGTAGAGGCCCGGCACCGTGACGTCGGCCGCCTCGGCGAGGTCGCGCACGCTCACCGCCGACGGCCCCCGCTCCGAGAACAGGCGCAGGGCGGTGGCCACGATCCGCTCCCGGGTGGAGACCGGCGGCTCGGACGCAGCCGGCGAAGCGGCTGCGTCGGCCGTGGCGACCGGGGCGCGGGCGGGCATGCGCCGAGCTTACTTGAACGCTCGATAAAGTTCGAATCGGGACGCAGCCTGCACTCTGGCGTCGCAAGGCGGCCTCCCAGGCCCGTTCACGACGCAGAGTGCGCCTCGGTCAGCGTCGGCGTCGGGGCCGCGACTGCATGCGCCGGATGATGGTCTGGCGCCGCTCCTGCAGCTCGCTGAACGTGAGGCTCTCGATCTCGGACGGGAGCCCGAACCCGGCCTTGACCGCGTCGATGTCGATGCGTCCGCGGGCAGGATCGATGCCGATCTCCCGCATGATGCGCTCGCCGTGGTGCTGCGCGAAATAGAGGTACACGTTGGTGATCTCGGCGAGGATGTCGAGGTCGGGTGCCAGCGTCGCGGTCGCGCCGTTGAGGAACATCAGGTTCTTCACGAACAGCATGAGCTCCTTGGGCGCGTGCGCTCCGTAGCCGAGCAGCTTCTTGGTGATGTCGCTGATCTCGTTGATCAGCTCCTCGGCCGACATCTGGGTGGGGTCCTTCACCGGCTGGTCGAGATGGAGGTCCTCGATCACGGCGTCGAGATCGGTGCCGGGCGGGAACGCGCCCAGCTCCTGGAGCGCGTCGAGCTGCCCGCGCACGTCACCACTGGTGCCGGTCACGAGCAGCCGGAGGAAGGCGACTCGTCTCGTCTCGTCGAGGCGTCCGGTGATGCCGAAGTCCAAGAGTGCGGTGCGGCCGTCGCGCTGGACGAAGAGGTTGCCGCCGTGGAGGTCGCCGTGGAAGACCCCGAACAGCATCGCCCCCTCGAGGAATGCGATGAGCCCGGCGCGCAGCAGCTCGTTGGTGTCGATCCCGGCCTCGTGCATCGATTCGACGTCATCGAAGGCGAAGCCGCGCAGCCGCTCCATCACCAGGACCCGCTTCGTGACCAGGCTCGGGTGCGGACGTGGCACGACCATGGTGCGCTGGTCGGTGAGCGCGAGCACGTGCGCGATGTCGAGCATGTTCTCGGCCTCGAGCCGGAAGTCGAGCTCCTCGACGATCGTCTCCGCGAACAGCTCGATCAGGGCGGGTGGGTTGGCGAGGGCGGCGACCGGGATCCGGCCGACGAGCTTGGGCCCGAGCCATGCCATCGCGGCGATGTCGGAGCGAACGAGCGCGGCCACGTCGGGCCGCTGCACCTTCACCACGACCTCTTCCCCGGTGCGGAGCCGGCCCCCGTGGACCTGTGCGATCGACGCTGCCGCGATCGGCTGCTCCGCGAACTCCGCGAACACCGACTCGAGCGGCGCACCCAGGTCCTGCTCGACCACCGCCCGCACGTCGGCGAACGTCTCCGGCGGGACCTGGTCGCGCAGCTTGCGGAACTCGGTGACGAGCTCTTCGGGGAACAGCCCCTCCCCACCCGAGATGATCTGGCCGAGCTTCACGTACGACGACCCCAGTCGCTCGAAGGCGCGCCGCAGCCGGCACGACAGCCCGGGCCGGG
>JAPSGP010000512.1 GCA_031177445.1 Acidimicrobiia bacterium | reverse complement strand
TCGCCCGAGCTCACCGTCCTCCATGTCGTGTGGGCGCCGGGGATGCGGCTCTACCCGCACGACCACCGCATGTGGGCCGTGATCGGAATCTATGCAGGCCAAGAGGACAACCGCTTCTACCGGCGCTCCGGACCAGATCGCCGCATGCTCATCGAGTCGGGGGGCAAGGAGCTGGCGGAGGGCGACGTGCTCGCCCTCGGCGACGACGTCATTCACGCCGTCACCAACCCTTTGGCCAAGCTCACCGGCGCGATCCATGTCTACGGTGGCGACTTCGTGACCAAGCCGCGCAGCCAGTGGGGGCCGGGCCCGGTGGAAGAGCGCCCGTACGACATGCAGGTCGTGCAACAGCAGTTCGCGGAGGCCAACCGCGCCTGGCTCGAGGCGGCGGACGGCTGACCCCTTCGGCTACCGGCTCGCTCCGGGATCGAACGGCCCCTTGCCCATCTGGTCGCGCACGGTGACGACTTGCGGGTTCGTCAGGCTACGCCGCTGCCAGTTGGCACCGTCGACGACCAGGGTGTGCCCGGAGATGAACCGCGCGTAGGGCGACGCCAGGAACGTCGCCGCCCAACCGAGCTCCTGGCGCTGACCCACGCGGAGCGCGGGCTGCACTCCGTCCTTGTCGTGCGTGCGGTCGAGGCTGCTCCGGATGTCGGCGGTCATGTCCTCGTGGGGGAACAGGCCCGGGACCAGCGCGTTGACTTGGATCCCGTGCGGCCCCCACTCGACGGCCAGGGTCTCGGTCAGGTTCTTCACGCCGGCCTTCGCCGCCGCCGAGTGGGCGAACCCGGGGCCGCCGGTCCAGGCGTACGACGCGCCGATGTTGACGATCGAGCCCGGCGTCCGGGCCGCCATGTGGCGACGCGCGAACTCCCGAGAGCAGTAGAAGGTGCCGTTGAGCGTGATGTCGACGACGGTGCGCCACGCGTTGGGCGACATGTCCTCGGCCGGGACCGGGAAGTTGGCAGCGGCGTTGTTGATCAGCACTCCCGGGAGGCCGAACTCGGCCTCGGCCTCGTCGAATGCGCGCGCGATCTGGTCGGCGTCACGGATGTCGCAGATGGCGGTGAGCACCGGAGCTCCCAGCGCCTCGATGGCTGCTCGGCCCGCTTCGAGATGCTCCTCCTTGCGGCTGGCGACGACGATCGACGCGCCCAGGCGCGCGAACTCGGCCGCGATCGCCTTTCCCAGCCCGGTACCGGCGCCGGTGATGAGCACGGCGATCCCATCGAAGGTGCCGGACTTGAGCGCCGTCTCGCCGACCGGCGGCGGCGCGGGGAGTCCCTGGGCTTCGGCCACGATAGCTAGCTCCCGGTGTAGCGCGGCTCGCGCTCTTCGGCACGAGCTGCGCGCAGCTCGGCGATGTCGTCGCTCTTGTTGATGAACGTCTGGTAGATGACCTCGTCGTTCATCGACGCCCGGATCTGGGGCTGCGAGAGATGGCGGATCACCTCGCGAGCCATCTTCACCGTCACCGCCGGCGCCGTCGCGATCTGCTCCGCGATCTCGCGCACGGTCGTGTCGAGCTCGGCCTCGGGCACCACGCGGCTCACGAACCCGTGCGCCAGCGCGTCTTCAGCCGACAGGATGCGCCCGGTGAGCACCATGTCGCTCACGACCCCGTGGCCGCACATCTCGTAGAGGACGGAGACGCCGCCGGTGTCGGGGATCACGCCGTAGGTGACCTCGGGAAGCCGGAACCGGGTCCCTTCCGCCGCGACCCGGATGTCACAGAGCAAGGCGCGCTGGAACGAGCCGCCCATGACCCAGCCCTTGCAGGCGACGATCACGGGCGCGTCGATGCTCCACAGCTGCTGGATGCCCCAGTGCCCCCGCCGCATGAGCTCATGGTGTGTGAGCTCGACCTTCAGGTTGCCGATCGAACCGACGTCGCGACCCGACGAGAACGACTTTCCCTCGCCGCGCCAGATGACCGCTCGCACATCTCGTCGCGCCGTGAGCTCGCCGAGGACCTCGAACAGCTGCAGGTCCATGTCGTCGTCGAAGGCGTTGTGCTTCTCCGGGTTGTCGTTGGTGATCGTCGCGATCGCGCCGTCGATCTCGAGCCGAACGGAACCGCTCATCTTCCCCCGCTCCCGGCGCTTCGCGCCGGGCCGCTCGGGCCCCGGGGGGGGGGGGGGGCGGGGGGGGTTGGGGCGGGGGCGGGGGGGCCACCCCCCCCCCACCCCGGCCCCCGAGCGCGCCCCGGCCCCCAC
>JAPSGP010000511.1 GCA_031177445.1 Acidimicrobiia bacterium | reverse complement strand
ACGACCGCGAGCGAGTTCGGCGGCCTCAACATCAGCGTGAGCAAGATCAACGGCATCACCCACAACCCCTGGCGCCACGGCCGCACCGCGGGCGGGTCGTCGGGCGGGTCGGCGGCTGCGGTCGCGGGCGGCCTGGTCACGCTGGCGACGGGCGGAGACGGCGGCGGTTCCATCCGCATCCCCGCCGGCTACGCGGGGCTCGCCGGCATGAAGGGCACCTTCGGGCGCATCCCGCGCGGCCCGCGCGCCTACACCCGCCCCAACACCGTCGTGCTCGGCTGCCTCGCCCGGTCGGTGCGCGACGCGGCGCGCTACTTCGACGTGTGCGCGGGCTTCCACCGCCAGGATCCGTCGAGCCTCCCGTCGAGCGGCGGATGGGAGCGCGGGCTCGGAACGCACGAGCTCCGCGGGCGCAGGATCGCCGTGCTCCCGGCGCTCGGTGGCGTCACGCTCGCGCCTGGCGTCGAGGATCGGATCCGGTCGGAGGCCAAGTTTCTCGTCGACAGCACTGGGATGGTCGAAGTCGACCTCCAGCTCGAGCTGCCGAACCTCGCCGTGCACTGGATGATGGGCAACGTCTCGACGCTGAAGGCCGACCTCGGTGATCGGTGGCCGCAGTGCGCGCCTGATCTCACCGACGAGATCGCGTTCGGGATGGCCATGTCGGAGTCCTTCTACAACCTGCACACGGCCGCCGTCGCCGAGGAGCTGCGCATCCGGGCCGATGAGGCCATGGCGGCCGCGTTCGAGCGGGTCGACTTCATCATCGCCGCGACCAACCCTGGGCCGGCCTTCCCCGCCGAGTGGACCACGAGCAACGACGAGGACGGATTCGTCGAGTGGGCGCGGGACAGCTCGATCGCCCGAACGCTGTTCCGCGGCTCCCTGCTCACCGCTCGTCTTGCGAGTGCGTTCGCCCCGAAGCTGCCCTCGGCGATCCTCGGGCTCGTCAACCGGCGGTTCCCCGACCTCGTCAACATGGGCACGCTGACGATGATCTCGAACATCTACGGCAACCCGGCGGTGTCGATTCCTGCCGGCACACTCGACGGGCTCCCGGTCGGAATGCAGGTGCTGGGGCCACACCACGCCGACGGGCTCCTGTTCGATGTCGCCCTCGCAGTGGAACGGGAGCGGCCGTGGCCGATGGGGGCGCACCACCAGCCCGTTCGGTAGGTTGCGGGCATGCCGCCCTTGAAGCCCCCGGTCCACGTCACGGTCACCGGCGCCGCCGGTCAGATCGGCTACGCGCTCGTCCACCGGATCGCCCACGGCGACCTGCTCGGGCGCGACCAGCCGATCGTTCTGCGCATGCTGGAGATCGAGCCCGCCCTCCCGGCGTTGGAGGGCGTAGTGATGGAGCTCGAGGACGGCGCCCACCACCTGCTCGAGGGCGCCGTGGCCACCGCCGATCCGAAGGAGGCGTTCGACGGGACGTCGTGGGCCCTGCTCGTCGGGTCGGTGCCGCGCAAGGCGGGCATGGAGCGGCGCGACCTGCTGACCGTGAACGGCGGCATCTTCAAGCCCCAGGGTCAGGCCATCAACGACCATGCCGCCGACGACGTGCGGGTCCTCGTGGTCGGGAACCCGTGCAACACCAACTGCCTGATCGCCCGGATGAACGCACCCGACGTCCCGGCCGACCGGTGGTTCGCCATGACCCGCCTCGACGAGAACCGCGCAAAGCTGCAGCTCGCGAGGAAGGCGGGCGCGCACGTGCGCGACGTCACGAACCTGGCGATCTGGGGCAACCACTCGAACACTCAGTTCCCCGACTTCGCCCACGCCCGCATCGGCGGGAAACTCGTGCCCGAGGCGATCACCGACCACGACTGGCTGCGTGGGCACTTCATCGAGACCGTGCAGAAGCGCGGGGCGGCCGTGATCGACGCCCGCGGCGCGTCGTCGGCGGCGTCGGCGGCGCACGCCGCGCTCGATTCGGTCGGGAGCATCGTGAACCCGACGCCCGAGGGGGACTGGCATTCGCTCGCTGTCGTCAGCCGGGGTGAGTACGGCGCCCCCGAGGGACTGCAGTTCGGCTTCCCCGTGCGCAGCGACGGCACGTCGTGGTCGATCGTCGAGGGCATCGAGCACGACGACTTCGCCAAGGAGCGCATCAAGGTCTCGACCGACGAGCTCCTGGCCGAGCGCGAGGACGTGAAGGACCTCCTTCCGGTCTGATGGAGCGGGTGTGGCGTCAGGAGTCGCCCATCGGGTGGCTC
>JAPSGP010000510.1 GCA_031177445.1 Acidimicrobiia bacterium | reverse complement strand
TGCGTAGTGCACGGTGAGCGAACGGGGCGCTCGTTCGAGGTCGCCGACGGTGTCGGCGAGCGCCCGGAGCACGATGGCGGCCAGGTAGCCACCGTTCGGCCCCCGATGTACCCACCACGAACGATCGAGCGGTGCTTCATAGCGCCCGTCGCCGAGCGGTATGACCGCGGTCTCGGCGTCGAAGTCGAACGGCACCGAGGGATCATGCTGCGCCGCGTCCTCGGTCGGCAACGTCGGCGCGTATCCTCCACCCGGTGCCCGAGTCGCTGCACTTGGAGACGCCCGACGGCGTGACCCTCGAAGCCGAGCTGGAGCTCTCCTTGCCCCAGGCGCGCTGCGGCATGGTCCTGTGTCACCCGCACCCGCGATACGGCGGGTCGATGCAGTCGATCGTGATCAGCGCACTCTTCGACGCCCTCCCGGCTCGGGGCGTGACCTGTTTGCGGTTCAACTTCCGCGGGGTAGCACGCAGCACCGGCACCCATGACGACGGCAATCTCGAACGTGTCGACGTGGAGACGGCGGTGAAGACGCTCTCGCAGCGGCTGTCGTCGGATCAGTCCCTGGTCCTGACCGGGTGGTCGTTCGGCGCCGACATGGCGCTGTCGGTGAGGGACACACCAGTGAGCGCCTGGATGGCGATCGCGCCACCACTGCGGTTCGCGCACGATCTCGACGGGCTCGCGGCCGATCCCCGTCCCAAGCTCCTCGCCCTCGCGCAGCACGACGAGTACCGCGACCCGGCGCAGGTGCGCGAGGTTGCGGAGCACTGGGCCAACACCGACGTCACCGTGGTCGGCGGGGCGTCGCACTTCTTCGTCGGCCGAACCGACCGACTCGTCGAGGTCGCATCCGCGTACGTCGACCGCGTTGCCCCCTCGCCGGTGGCGTGATCGCCGAAACCTCCGCTCCGACGCCGCCGGACACATCCGAGCGACGGATCGCGTACCAACCCGCGCTCGACGGGCTGCGCGCGTTCGCCGTCGCCGTCGTCATCGCCTACCACCTGGAGGTCGAGCGGTTCGCCGAAGCCGGTTTCCTGGGCGTCGACACGTTCTTCGTGCTGTCGGGATTCCTGATCACGACGCTCCTGCTCACCGAATGGCGCCAATCGGGCACGATCCGGTTCACTGCGTTCTGGGCTCGCCGGGCTCGGCGCCTCCTGCCGGCGCTCCTGCTCGTGCTCGCGGCGGTGGCGCTCTTTGCCGCGATCTCCGTGCCGGGCCACGAGCTCTCCCGCCTCCGCGGCGACGGGCTGGCGACGCTGTTCTACGGCGCGAACTGGCGTTTCATCGTCGGCGACGAGTCGTACTTCGCCCTCGCCGGGGCCGCTTCACCGCTGCGGCACGCGTGGTCCCTGGCGATCGAGGAGCAGTTCTACCTCGTCTGGCCACTGATCACCTTCGCCTGCCTCCGACTGGCACGCGGGCGACGCTGGCTGCTCGGAACGGTCTGCGTGGTCGGTGCGCTCGCCTCGTTCGTCTGGATGCGGGGGCTCTTCGACTCGGCCGATCCGTCCCGGGCCTATTACGGCACCGACGCGCGGGCCTATCAACTGCTGATCGGCGCCGCGCTGGCGGTGTTCCTGCTTCGGTGGGCGCCGCGCCGGCTGGGGACTCGAGTCGCGGTCCACGTTGCCGGGGGCATCGGCGCGCTCGTCATGCTGCGTGCGGTCGTTGTCGGATGGGTATCACCGAGCGCGTTCATGGTGTTCTCCGTCGCGGTGGCGGCGGTGATCACCTCGGTGGTCCAGCCCGAGCGCACGCCGGTTCGTTTGGCGCTCTCCATCCGGCCGATCGTCTGGGTCGGCCGGATCTCGTACGGGCTGTATCTCTGGCACTGGCCCGTCATCGTGTACATCAACTCGTCGCGCACCGGGCTCGAGGGCACTGAGCTCGACGCCCTGCGACTCGCGTTGACGGTCGCGCTCGCGACCGCGTCGTTCTATCTGGTGGAGCGTCCGATCCGGCGGGGGGCGTTGCGGGGTCGACCCGCGCTGATCTTCTCCCCGGCGGCGTTCATCGCCACCGCGCTCGCGGTGATCGTGGCGACGGCGCCGACCCAGCCGCCACCGCCGTATCTGCGCACGGCGTACGTCGTGCGCACGCAGCCGGTGCAGGACGGCGCGGGCACCGATCCCGGCGTCGTCCGGATGCTGCTCATCGGCGACTCGATGGCCGCCAGCCTCATCCCGGGGCTCGAGCACGCGGCCGAGGATCGGCC
>JAPSGP010000229.1 GCA_031177445.1 Acidimicrobiia bacterium | reverse complement strand
ATGCTCCACGTGTGGATGGTGCCGCACCCGTGCGGGCCTTTCGCGGGGATCGAGGGTCACGGCGCGGGGTGCGGCCACACGCACTGAGGGCCGTAGCGGTTCGGAACCGGCGAATGCGGGTAGGCCGAGCGCACGGAGCATTGACTCAGGAGACGGACATGAAGTTCTTCACCAAACGGTTGCGGTGGTTCGCTCTCGGAGCGGCCGTCGTGTGGCTGTTCGACCCGGAGCTCGGAGCCGGCAGGCGGGCGCGCCTGACGAATCGTGCGCGCGAGCTGATGAGCAAGATCGGCATCGAAGTCGACCGCGGCACACCTGCGGATTCCGGATGGGCGCCCACGCCCGAGCCGCGCGTCCCCGTCGAGCCCGGGCTCAGCGCGAGCCGGGCGAGCTGACGTCAGCCAGGCACGGAGTCCGCAAGGCCGAGCAGCGCCGCCGCGTTGCCCCGTAGCACCTTGTGGAGTTCGGTCCCCTCCAGGCGATCGGCGAACGCGTGCACCGGCTCCAGGGGGTGCGGCCATGCCGTGAAGACCTGGTTCCCATGCACCCACTCGATGCCGTACGTGTCGCGCACGACCCGCGGGCCACGGTCGCGGAGGCGCGACGGGAGGCGCGACGGGAGGTAGGTCTGCCACACGTGCGGTGGCTCGACGACCGAGATGATGCGCGGGATCTCGCTCGCGTCGAGGTCGCCCGCCATCAGCTCGTTCCTCCGAGCTCGATCCAGGACGTCTTGAGCTGCGTGTTCTCGAGCACGCTCTCCCAGCCCGAGTCGCGCCCGTAGCCACTCTCCTTCATCCCGCCGAACGGCACCGCCCAGTGCACCTTGCGGTACGTGTTCACCCACACGGCGCCGGCGCGGAGCTCGCGGACGAACCGGTGTGCCCGCCCGAGGTCGCGGGTCCAGACGCCGGCAGCGAGGCCGTAGCGCGTCGCGTTGGCGAGCGCGAGCGCGTCCTCGTCGTCGCGGAAGGGGATCGCGACCGCGACCGGCCCGAAGATCTCCTCTTGGCAGATCCGCAGGTCGCTGTGCTCGGCGCGGAACAGCGTCGGCTCGACGTAGTAGCCGTTGCGCAAGGGTGAATTGGGGGCGAAGAGCTCCGGGCCGCTGCGACCACCGAAGACGAGCTCGGCACCTTCGGTCGGACCCAGCTCCAGGTAGGAGCGCACTCGATCGAGCTGCTCACTGGACACGATCGGGCCCATTGTCGTCGCCGAGTCCAGCGGGTCGCCCAGCGCCACCCCGGCGGCGAGCTTCGTGATCCGTTCGACGACCTCGTCGAAGACCGCTTCCTGGATGAGGATGCGCGAACCGGCGATGCACGTCTGTCCGGCGTTCCCCGTGAACACCGACATCGTGCTGACCCCGACCGCGGCCGCGTCGAGATCGGCGTCGGCGAACACGATGTTCGGCGACTTCCCCCCCAGCTCGAAATGCAGCGGTTTGAGCGTCGGCGCAGCGCGCTCGGAGATGATGCGAGCGGTGTCGGTGGAGCCGGTGAAGCTGATCCGGCCGACGCCGGGATGGGCGACGAGCGCGTCACCGGCTTCTTCGCCGAGACCCGCGACCACGTTCACCACGCCGGGCGGAAGCCCGGCTTCCCCGAGCAGCGCGCCGAACCGGAGCAGCGAGCACGACGCCTGCTCCGCCGGCTTGATCACGACGGTGTTCCCGGCGGCGAGAGCAGCGCCGAGCTTGGCGCACGCGATCGAGAGGGGCGCGTTCCACGGCACGATGAGGCCGACGACGCCGATGGGCTCGCGCAGGGTGAAGTTGAAGCTCGTGGGGCCGATCTCCACGGTGTCGCCACCGATCTTGTCGGCAGCGCCGGCGAAGAACCGGAGCATCTCGGCACACGCGGGCAGGTCGAAGGTCGTCGTCTCGGCGATGATGCGACCGTTGTCGCGGGTCTCGAGCGTCGCGAGCTCGTCGGCGGCGCTGGTTACCGCGTCGGCGAGTGCCCGCAGGTGTGCCGCTCGGGCGAGCGCAGGCAGCGGCCGCCAGTGCTCGTCGAAGGCGGTGCGGGCTGCGGCTACGGCGTGCTCGACGTCGACCGCGTCGCTGCGGGGGAGCTGGGCCCAGACGCTTCCGGTCGACGGATCGACGCTGTCGAGCACGGCTCCCGACGCCGCAGGTAGCTGCTGCCCGTCGATGGTGTTCTCGAACACCATTCCACCCCCTGTGCTGAGCGCCGCGCCGTACCACGATACGGCCGCGCCCGCAGGTGGGCGGTGCGATCAGGTCAAGTACTGAGGGCAGTGATTGCTGGCGACCTGGGCGAGCTCGTGCAACGGGGTGAAGGAAAAAGGCGTGCTATCGCTGCCGCGTGTCAGCGCTCGCCGAGCGCTCGCGCGAGCTGGTCCCGTCCCATCTTCGAGCGTCCGGGCAGATTGCGGCGCTTTGCCTCCTCGTAGAGCTCCTGGCGCGTCTTCGGCGTCGTCCCGCCGGTGCGCTTGCGGCGAGCCACCGCTGCGCCCTGCTTGCCGAGCGCGGTGCGTGTGCGCTTGGGCATGTGCGCGATGGTCTTCTTGCTCCGGGCCGCTCGGATCGCCTTCCGCACGTTCCGCTGGGCGGCGCGGCGCTGTCGCTCCGATGCCATGTCGAACCCCCTCGGCCGGTTCGCTGTGATCTGTACCCGATCCCGGCGCGTGTCACGCCGATCGATGCGTACCTGATGTGCGACGCTTCGCCCTCACGTACGCATCTCAGCGAGAGCGGGCACCGCACAGATCCGGTCGACGACCTCCTCTGGTGACGCGCGCGAGGTGTCGAAGTCGGCGTCGGCGACTTCGGCGAAGTATGCGGACCGTTCGACGTCCAGGCGGGCGATCGTCCGCGCGAGCGGCTCGCCGAAGTCAGGCCGCACGCCGGGCTCGGCCAACCGCCGCGCGAGCACGTCGGGATCGGCGCGTAGCCAAATGACGAATCCTCGATCGCGCAGCGCCGCCCGCACCGCCGGATCGACGACGGTCGACGCCGCCGCCGTGACGACGGCCGCGGGCTCGGCCGCGAGGAGCTCGAGCAGTGTCGCCGTCTCCTGACGGTGGAGCTGGTCGATCCCGTGTTCGCGGGCGATCTCAGCCGTTGTCCGACCGGATCGCGCGGCGAGCTCGTCGTCGTTGTCCCGTAGGGCCCAACCGAGCCGGCTCGCGAGCAACCGTGCGATCGTGGTCTTGCCCGAGCCCATCGCGCCGACCAGGGCGACGTGCCGGGCGACGGTCACGAAGCTGGCCTCGCACCCCTTACCTCGGCGGCTGGGTACTCGACCACTGCCACGACGCGGCTCGCCATGAACCGGGCCGACCGCACCACCTGGCCACCACGCGTCAGTTCCGCGACCTCGACCGTGCCGCGTGCGATCACGACGTCGAGGCGGCGGCCCTCCCGGGTCGCGACGACGTCGAAGCTCCGTACGCCGTTCCCGACGTCGACCAGGACCTCGACCCGGTCGCCCTTCACCCGCTAAGCATGGCCTCTCGCTCGACCGTTTGCTCGCCGAGCGTGCCCAGCACCAGACAGGCCGGGCACGCGGCTTCGGCCCAGGCGGCTTCCCCGCCTCGTCGGCCTCGACCGCTCGCCGACGAACAGGATCAGGATGTCAGCCGGGATCGGGATCGGGATCCCGGCTTCCATCGGTACCAGGAGCGCCAGCGCGGCTGGGACGCCGAGCCCGGTGGAGACGGCGGCGATCGGTCGCATCGTGAAGCATTCGGAGACCGGCCCGTGGACGGATTACCGGACCGACTCCGTTCAACCGCCGTCGGGTGGGATGTTGGCGTTGAACCGGAAGAAGTTGGTGGGGTCGTACTTGGCCTTGAGTGCCACGAGCCGCTTCCACTGCTCGGCGCTGTAGGCGCCGGTGCGGACGCGGTCGGCGGAGTCTTCGTTGGTGAAGTTCACGTAGACGCCCCGGCTGTGCGGCTCGAGCGCGGCGAAGAAGGCGCGCACCCACTCGATGTGCCGCGCGGGCTCGGCGTCGTCCGGCATCCAGGCGCCGACGATGTTGATGTCGTGTGCGGCGTCGCGGTTCGGGAACGCCGTCGCGTCCTCGGGCACCCGCGCGACCGCTCCGCCCTGCGTGAAGATCGGAACGGTCGTGAGCGGCGACGTGATCCGACCGGCGAAGTCGGCGACGATCTCGATGACGGTGTCGTCGAGCGGCCCGAGCTTGTGTGACTTCCAGTAGTAGTGCCACCCGTGGCGCACCGCGGGGTCGAACATCTTCTGATGCGCGGTGTACGGCTTCGGGGCAAGCGTGTTCGCGGCAGGCGCGCCCAGCTCGTCGATGATTGGCGCCAGCGCCCTCTCACCGTCGTCAACCGATCCGGCGTACGTTGGCACCAGTGCAACGATGGGCTTCCCGTGGAGATCCTCGGGGATCACCGGCAGCGGGGGAGCAAGCCGCAGGTTGCCCATGATCCCGATCTCGTCGGGCGCGTCGGCGACGAACTCGCGCAGGAACTGCAACACGCGGTGCGCGTCGTCCATCGGCCAGGCGAGTAGGCCGCCGAGCACCGTCGGCCCGAGCGGATGGAGGTCGAACTCGAACGACGTGACGATGCCGAAGTTGCCGCCGCCTCCCCGCAGGCCCCAGAACAGGTCGGGGTTCTCCTGCTCGCTGGCGACGAGGAACTCGCCGTCGGCGGTGACGACGTCGCACGAGCGCAGGTCGTCGATCGACAGGCCGTACTTCCGCATGAGGTGACCGATCCCACCGCCGAGAGTCAGTCCGGCCACACCGGTGTGGCTCACGATCCCGCTGGTGGTGGCGAGCCCGAACGCCTGCGCCTCGCGGTCGAGATGCTCGTTGAGGCAGCCGCCCTCGACTCGGATCGTGCGGGCGAGGGGGTCGACACGGGTGCCCGTCATGGGTGAGAGGTCGATCAGGATCCCGTCGTCGCACAACGAATAGCCGGCGACCGCGTGCCCACCCCCGCGCACCGATGCAGCAACGTCGTGCTCGCGAGCGAACCGGACCGCAGCCATCACGTCGGCGACGCCGCGACAGCGGGCGATGAGCGCAGGTCGCCGGTCGATGTGCCCGTTCCAGATCTTGCGCACCTCGTCGTAGCCGGCGTCGCCGGGCCCTATCAGATCGCCCAGGAATCCGGCGCGCAGCGCGTCGACGGCGTTCGTGTCCAGCATTGTGGTCATGGTTGCCCCTTTTGGTCGGGGCACCACCTTGTCGCATCGCGACGGCAGGTGCCAAGTGCGAGGCGCGATACTGGGGCCGTGTTCGATGTCGACCAGCTCGTTGCCGAGTGCCAGGAGGCGGTGGCGGGAGACGAGCCGCGGCGGGCCGTTCGTGAGATCGTCCAGCGAACCGTTGCGAACGGCGACGAAGTCGCGGGGGCACTCCGACCCTCCGTGGGAGGCCTGCAGCTCTGGCACGTATCGCCCGAGCTCACCGTCCTCCATGTCGTGTGGGCGCCGGGGATGCGGCTCTACCCGCACGACCACCGCATGTGGGCCGTGATCGGAATCTATGCAGGCCAAGAGGACAACCGCTTCTACCGGCGCT
>JAPSGP010000228.1 GCA_031177445.1 Acidimicrobiia bacterium | reverse complement strand
ACCCTGACGCCCGGGTCGCGATCCCACGGGGCCGGGGCCCCGTCGTCGACCGCGGGACCTTGGCCGCGCAGCCCACCTCGGAGGCCGCCACCGCCGCGGGCGAGATCGTGGTGCGACTCCAACCGGGGCAGGCGCGCACCCTGTTCCTGCGCTGGGACGACGCCGAGCTCGGGCCGCAGGAGAACTTCGTCCACTTCCACTGCCCGCGCCCGGACGAGGTGCACGGGCCCGGCCTCACCGTGGTCGAATGACGCGCCCCAGTCGCTCGCACGCGCCCGGCGTCCGGATCCCCCACCAGAACAGGTCCTGGCCGTCGAGCCGCTCGACCTGCGCGCCCGCCACCGCCCGGGCGACCTCGTCGGCATGCGTGTCACGAAACGCATAGGGCTCGTCCGGCAACAGCACCAGCTCCGGCCCCTTGCCCGCGAGCTCGTCCAGCGTGACCTCGGGGTAGCGATCGTCGCCCCCCGCGAACACGTTGTCGACTCCGAGGAGCTCGAGCACCGACGACCCGTACGTGTCGGCGTTGAGCGTCATCCAGGGCCGGCGCCAGACGAGGATCGCCGCCGTGAGGCGGTCGCGCGGAGCTCGCGCTCGCTGCTCGTCCAGCCACCGATCCCATGCTTCGCCGTCGAACGGCGGGGGCACGTCCACCCCGAGCTCCGTGCACAGCTCCCGCATCGCCGCGCCGACCCCAGCGACCGCCCGCGGCGACATCGAGTGCACCCGCAACCCGGCCGCGGTCAGCGCCCGCGCGTCCTCGATCCGGTTCTCCTCGTCGTTCACGACGACGAGGTCGGGACGCAGCGCGACGATGGCGTCGATGTCGGGGTTCTTCGTGCCGCCGATCGTCGGCAGGTCCGGTTGCTCACAGAACCGGGTGCAGGCGATCGGCTCGACTCCGAGCGCGCGGAGTGTCTCGGTGACCGAAGGGACGAGCGAGACGACGCGCGCGGGTGCCGCTACATCCGCTCCAGGAGCTGGGCCTTCTTGGCCTCGAAGTCCGCCGGCGTGATGTGGCCGCGGTCGCGCAACTCCGCCAGCTGCGCGATCTGCTCGGGGATCGACGGCGCGCTCGGCGTGGGTGCGCCGACCTGGGGAGCATGGCGTCGCGCCTTCTTGTCGGCGTTCGCCTCGATCTGGCGGTAGATCTCCTGCTGGACGCCGTCGGGATGGCGGACGTTCTCGAAGGCCGAGTCGCCCTCCCGGCCCGCCGACTCGATGGAGAGGTCGCCGGCGCCGATGATCCGCTCCCAGATCCCCTGGCGGAAGTTGATGTTGGAGATGCGCTCGAGTGGGATCTCGACGCCGCGCTTCGCCAGCACGCCGGTGCGGGACACGACTCGCTCGTCGGTCACCACGAAGTGCGTGAACTGCCAGTCGAGGTACTTGACCAGGAGCCAGATCGCCCACACGATCGCCGCCGCCGCCCAGGCGTAGCCGGTGAAGTAGTCGCCCGAGATCGAGAACACCCCGACGAGCGCGATGAACAGCGGGATCCCGGTGATGATGTGCTTCGAGAAGAACCACCAGTGCGGGTGCAGATCGAGCGCCACCGTCTCGCCCTCGTTGATGAGGTGCTTCGGGTACGGCATGACCCCCTCCCTTGGCTCGGCCTCGAGACTAGACGGGTGACCCCAAGACGCGGTCGAGGTACGCGTTCCGGAAGCGCCCGTCGGGATCGAGCCGCGAGCGAACGGCCTGGAAGCGATCCCACGCTCGATAGCGCGGCGCCAGCGTGGACGCGTCCTGGAAGTGGAGTTTCCCCCAGTGCGGCCGGCCCTCGAGCTCGTTCATGATTGTCTCGACGCCGCGGAAGTAGCGCTCGATCGCGCTCGGCGGCGTGCCCGACGAAAGATGCACCGCGAGGTAGCCCGTCTCGCGGCCGTGCGCGGTGCTGAGCGGGATGTCGTCGGCCGCCGCCACCCGGAGCTCGATCGGGAAGTCGATCCTGAGCCGCTCGGCCTCGATGAAGTCGCGGACCTGCAGCAGCGCCTTGGTGAGGTCCGCGCGTGGGATGGAGTACTCCATCTCCACGAACCGAACGAGGCGGCGGCTGCAGAGCACCCGATGGCTCACGTCGACGAGCTCGGTCCTGCCGATCCCACCCGCGACGAGCTGCATGTTTGCCGGCACCCGGTCGGGCCGGCGGCGGCCGACCGCGCACAGGGCGCCGAAGGCGTAGTTCGGCAGCAGGGTCTCGTCGCGCCAGCGCTTCCAGCCCGACTTCACGCGCACGGGAGCGTCGGTCCGGTTGGCGACCTTCACCGTTGCGACGTCCGTGTGGGGGAACCAGTAGCAGTCGATGTGCTCGTTGGCGTCGACGATGTCGTCGAGGTCGTGCACCAGCGAGTCCAGCGTGCGCGGCTTCTCGATCGAATGGAGCCGGAACGCGGGCTCGCACTGCAAGGTGACCTTCGTGATGACCCCCAGCGCGCCGAGCGAAACCCGCGCGCAGGAGAACACCTCCGGCTCCTCGTCTGCCGAACAGCGCAGCAGCTGGCCGTCGGCGGTGACGAGCTCGAGGCCGATGACGAACGCGGCCAGGCCGCCGAATCGGATCCCGCCGCCATGGGTGGCGGTCGAAATCGCGCCCGCGATCGACTGACGATCGATGTCGCCGAGGTTCGGCAGCGCGAGGCCGCGCTGGGCGAGCTCCTCGTTGAGCTTCCACAGCGGAATGCCGCCCTCGACGGTCGCCGACCGGGCGTCGCGGTCGACCGAGACGACGCGGTCGAGCCGGTCGAGGTGCAGGAGCCGGCCGTCCGTGCACGCGATGTCGGTGAACGAGTGGCCCGCGCCGACGACCTTCACCGTCTGGCCGGCCGCGCGCGCTCGACCGACGGCCTCGACGACCTCGAGCTCCGACGCCGGCAACTCCACCGCCGCCGGCGAGCACCCCTGGTTGCGTCCCCAATTGCGCCAGGTGTTGCCGCGCGCCATGTTCCCCCTCGGCCGCACCCTAACTCCAGCCGAGCTCCCGGAGCCGGGCGTCGTCGATGCCGAAGTGGTGGGCCACCTCGTGGATGACCGTGACCCGGATCTGGCGGGCGAGGTCGGCTTCGTCACGGGCGCGCTGGGAGAGCGGCCCGCGGAAGATCGTGATCCGGTCCGGCATCACCCCGCCGTAGCTCAGTGGGCCCCGGTTGGTCAGGCTGATGCCCTCGTACAGCCCCAGCAGCGTGCCCTCCCGGCCGGCCAGCTGCTCGGCGGTCGGCCAGTCCTCGACCACCACCGCGACGTTCTCCATGTAGTCGCCGAGCTGCGCCGGGATCGAGTCGAGCGCGTCGGCGACGAGCTCCTCGAACCGGTCACGGGAAACGCGCATGCAGGGCGCAACGTAGCGTCGGGAAATGGAAAGGCCCCGAGTAGTCTTCGCTGCGTCGCAGCTCCGATCTCCTCGGGGCACTTTCCCCGGACCCTTACGAGTCCTGGCCGCTGCCTCTCGCCGGCTCCCCGGCGGGCGGGTCGCCGACCTCGGCAGTGGCTCCGACTTCCTCGCCACCGCCGCAACCCTCCTCCGGAGAGGGGAGCTGCCCGACGACTCGGTTGTCGCCCGACGCCCCGAGCCCGTAATCCGGAACCTCCTCGGGTGTCCCTTGCGGGCCGCCCTCGGGGTACCAGTACCGCACTCGCGTTGTCGGTGACGAGCAACATACGACCGCGCCTTCGCGTCGTCAAGCGAATCCTTGGCGAGCGTCAGCGAGCCGGACAATGGGCGGCGGCGGTGGCTACAGCCTCTCTCGGTCGCCGTCGCAGGCTGCGGCTGCGGCGGCGGCGGTCGGCAAACGCCGCCGCGGTCGCGGACCGTCGCTCGCGGAAAGCTCGGCGCGTTCCGAGGTTCCTGTCATAGGTGCTCGCTATCGTCCGGGAGTGCCCGACGACCACCTGTTGGATGCTCTCGATCCCGAGCAGCGCGAGGCCGTCACGACGCGCGCGACGCCCCTGGTGATCCTGGCCGGCGCCGGCTCGGGAAAGACGCGCGTGCTCACACGGCGGATCGCGTGGCAGGCGCGCCACGCCCACCTCGAGCCCGAGCACGTACTCGCGGTCACCTTCACACGGAAGGCCGCGGGCGAGCTGTCGAGCCGGCTGGTCCGGCTGGGTGTGCGCCGCGAGGTCGTTGCCGGCACGTTCCATGCCATCGCGCTCGCCCAGCTGCGGCGGCGGTGCGCGGACCGCGACCAGTCGATGCCCCAGCTCATCGAGCGCAAGGCTCGCCTGATCGTGCCGATGCTGCCCGGCCGCGGGCGCGCGCGCGGCCTGCTCGCGGCCGAGGTCGCCACCGAGATCGAGTGGGCCAAATCCCGCCTGCTGCGGCCGGAGCAGTACGCCGACGCGGCGGTGCAGGCGCGCCGCGCCCCGCCCCGGCCGCCGGCAGAGGTCGCGACCTGGTACGAGCGGTACGAGCGCGAGCGGCGGCGGCGGCGGCTCCTCGACTTCGAGGACCTGCTGTGGTGGTACGCCGACGCCCTGGAGACCGACGCCGAGTTCCAGGCCACCCAACGCTGGCGCTTCCGCCACTTCTTCGTCGACGAGTTCCAGGACGCCAACCCGGCCCAACTGCGGCTGGTGCGGGCGTGGCTCGGGGACCGTCCCGACATCTGCGTGGTGGGCGACGGCGACCAGGCCATCTATGGCTTCGCCGGCGCCGACGCTACGTACCTCACCGGCTTCGCCCGCCACTTCCCCGGCGCCACCGTGGTTCGGCTCCGCACCAACTACCGGTCCACACCGCAGATCGTGTGCGTGGCCGAGTCGCTCCTGGCCGGCAGCGGTCGACCGCCCGCGCGCGCCCAACGCCCCGACGGCCCGGCCCCGACCGTCACCGCGTTCGCAACCGACGAGGCCGAGGCGGCCGGCGTCGCGCGCGCGGTCCAGCGCGCGCGCGACCCGGGACGCTCGTGGTCGTCGATCGCAGTCCTGTACCGGACCAACGCCCAGTCGGCGGTCTTCGAGGAAGCGTTCACCCGTGCTGCCATTCCGTTCACCGTCCGCGGCTCGGCGCGCTTTCTCGAGCGGCCCGAGGTGAAGGTCGCGCTCGACGAGCTGCGTGAGCGCTCGCGCGCCGGCGGCGGGCGACCCTTTGCCGCAGCCCTGGCCGAGTTCACCGAGCGCGCCGAGTTCGGCAGCGAGTCGGGAGGCACCGAGGAGCGCCGCGACCACGTCGCCGCGCTGGCCCGACTCGGCCACGAGTACCTCGAGGCCGGTGGCGACCACCCCAGGTCCGGAGGCTCCTACGAAGGCTTCCTCGGCTACCTGGAGGCGGCGCTCCACGGGCGCGACGACGGCAGCGTGGCCGCGGGCGACGCGGTCGAGCTGCTGAGCTTCCACCGCGCGAAGGGGCTCGAGTTCGACACCGTCTTCGTGTGCGGGCTCGAGCAGGGGCTCGTTCCGATCGTGCATGCCGAGACCGACGCCGACGTCGAGGAGGAGCGACGCCTGCTGCACGTCGCCCTCTCACGCGCCGGGCGCTCCCTGCAGGTCAGCTGGGCGCGCCGGCGGGCGATCGGGATGCGCACCTATCAGCGCACGCCGAGCC
>JAPSGP010000227.1 GCA_031177445.1 Acidimicrobiia bacterium | reverse complement strand
CAGCATTCGCCGGGCGCTGCGCGGTCCCCGGCGCGCGCTGTCGCAGGCGAGCCGGATCGTGCGATCGATTGCCACCCTGGTCGACCGCCAGCCGCTCGCGCCCCGCACGTCGTTGAACCAGGCGACCAGCCGGCACCGCCGGTTCGAGCCCGTCCGCATCCCGCTCGACGACGTCAAGGTCGTGCGCCGCGAGCTCGGCGGCACCGTCAACGACGTCGTGCTCGCCGGCGTCGCCGGCGGATTTGCTCGGCTCCTCGAGACCCGGGGCGAGCTCACCGAGGGGCTCCGGCTCAAGGTCATGTGCCCGGTGTCGGTGCGCGACGACAGCCAGCACATGCAGCTCGGCAACCGGGTCTCGGCCATGTTCGTGCCGCTCCCCGTCGGCGAGCCCGACCCGCAGACGCGGCTCGCGCTCATCCGCGGCTCGACCGCCGACCTCAAGGAGCGCGAGCAGGCGGTAGGCGCGGCCTTTCTCACCGACCTCACCCAGTACGCGGCACCGACGCTGCTCGGACTGGCGGCTCGCGTCGTGCACCGTCAGCCGCTGTTCAACCTCGTGGTGACCAACGTGCCGGGGCCGCAGACACCGCTGTACTGCATGGGCGCGCGCCTCATCGAGGCGTTCCCCGTGGTGCCGCTCACCCACAACCTCACCGTCGTGGTCGGCATCCTCTCGTACTGCGGGCAACTGCACTTCGGGCTCTTCGCCGACCGGGATCGCTGGCCCGATCTGGCGGTGCTCGCGACCGGGCTCGAGGAATCGTTCGCCGAGCTGCGCAAGCTCGCGGACGAACGCACCGGCTGATCGAGCTCGCAGGGAAGCGCCGGAAGCGACCGGAAAGAAAGAGGGGCGCATGGCCGAGGGTGAGCTGTGGCAGCAGGACGCGTGGGAGCTCGCGGAGCAGGTGCGCGCCGGCGACGTGCGCGCCCGCGAGCTCCTCGAGCTGACGTTGACTCGGATCGAACGCTTCAATCCCGCGCTCAACGCGATCTGTTACGAGGCACCCGACGAGGCGCGCGCCGCTGCGGACGCTGTCGACGAGCGGATCGCCCGGGGCGAGGACCCGGGCCCCCTGGCGGGAATCCCGCTCGGCGTCAAGGAGCTCGCCCAGGTCCGGGGCTGGCCCGACACGAGCGCGTCACGGGCGTGGGCCGGCAAGGTCGCCGAGTTCGACTGCACGGAGGTGCGACGCCTGCGGCGCGCGGGCGCGGTCCCCGTCGGGCTCACGACCTCTCCCGAGCACGGGACGGTCAGCTTCACCGCGAGCACCCTGCACGGCGTGACCCGCAACCCGTGGAACGTCGAGCGCACCCCTGGCGGCTCTTCGGGTGGCTCGGCCGCGTCGGTCGCGGCCGGTGTGTTCCCCGCCTGCACCGGGAGCGACGGCGGCGGCTCGATCCGCATCCCGTCGTCGTACACGGGCCTGTTCGGGATGAAGACGACGTTCGGGCTGCTCGGCGTCGGGCCCGAGCCCTTCAACTACTCGATGACGTCGGTGCACGGTCCCATCGTGCGGTCCGTGCGGGACGCGGCCCGCTACGTCGATGTCGCGTCGGGCCCCTCACCCACCGACCCCACCTCGTTACCGAAACCGCCGGTGCCGTTCGAGGAGCTCGTCGTGTCGGGCGCCGCCACCGAACGCCTCCGTGGGAAGCGGGTCGCGTGGTCGTCGACGCTCGGGTGGGCCGGGACCGATCCCGAGGTGGAGAAGGTCGTCTACGACGCCGCCCTCCAGCTGATCGAGCAGGCCGGGCTGGAGCTCGTCGACCGCTCGATCGACCTGCCGAAGCCGGGGCGGTCGTGGGGCATCCTGTCGTCGATGCAGACCGCGGCCTTCCATCTCGAGCACGAGCAGGACCACCTCGACGAGCTCGACGAGGTCCACCGCGCAGGCGCGGCGCTGATGATGAACCTCCGTCCGCGCGGGCTGTTCAAGGCGATTCGGCGCCGCCACGAGCTGCTGCTCGCAACCGCCGAGGTGTGGGAGGACGTCGATCTCCTGCTGACCCCCACGACGCCGACGCCGGCGATCGCCGCCGAGGGGACGCTGCGTGGCACCGTGGCCGGCAAGGAGGTCGGGCTGTTCGAGCTGTCGGCCGCCTTCACGGGCGTGTTCAACATGACCGGACAGCCGGCGGCCAGCATCCCGGTGGGTTTCGTCGACGGCCTGCCGGTGGCGTTGCAGGTCGTCGCCCGTCGCCACGAGGACGACCTCTGCTTTGGTGCCGGCGCTCTGCTCGAGCAGCTCCGCCCCTGGCCCAAATTCGCGCCCATGGCCTACGAGTAGGTCGGCGCCGAGGGTCGGACCCACCACTTCCCCGTTCGCGCCAGACCGGGCCGGCACCACTCGCAGGTAACGCTGCCGGCCCCGGGCCCATCTGGAGGTTCACGCGTTGTAAGGGACTTCGAGCGTTCGCCTCGGGCCCATCGCGTCCCATGCCGGTGACGGGGTACGGCGGGCGATGATCGTGGCCTTGAGGTGCTCGCGCTCCCACACAGGCTCGAACGGGATCACCTGCTCGAAGCCGGCGGCGCCGAGCACCCGCACGATGTCGTCGACGAGCATGAACTTGGAGTGGTCGTACAGGCCGGCGCGCACCGCTTTGCGCCCCTGCGGCTCCTCGTAACGCTCGTAGTGATACGCGGTGCCGTCGACGACCATCGACTCGGTCGCTTTGGCCGGGTCGGCGACGACGGTGTCGATGAACACGCCGACGCGTGCGAGCTTTCCGAGCTGCATCAGATGATGGATCGGCTCACGCAGGTGGTAGAAGACGCCGAGGCTGTGGACGACGTCGACCTCGAACCCCAGATCCTCGAGCCGCTCGACGTCGAACAGGAACGTGTTTGGACGGTGCCCGTAGAACGCGGTGCGCACGATGGTCTTCACGACATTCTCGAGGTGCCCGTCGACCGCGGTGACCTCGCGTGCGAGCTGGCACAGCCCGACGGTGTGAATGCCTTCGAAGCAGCCGAACTCGATGACGTGCTTGTCGTGCAGGTCGAAGAGCTCGTCCATGACGGCGGTTCGCGGATCGGGAACCGGTTGCGGCTGATCGCGCCGCCCGGGGCGGGTCCAGTTGCCGAAGCGCCGCCCTTTTCCGTCGACCGTGAACGACCGCCATGGCAGCAGGTCGTTGAGCTCGGCCAAGGTCTCGTCGTCGAGGAGCTCGACGAGCGGGGCCTCGGTGCGGTGCTCGGCAAACCCCGTCAGCGGCAGCTTGGGCTTGGGCGGCGTGGCAGCCGTGCCCGGCAGCACGCGGCGCGCGAAGCGCTTCAGCCTGATCGACAACGGGCGTGCCATGAAGCCGGAAAGTCTACGACGACGCTCTCGGGCTCGACTGAACCGTCAAGTAGGGTGCGCGCGGAGGCGGCGGCTTCGCCGACCGCCGGAGCAGGAGACGGAGCTTGCGACGACGACCTGGAGAGCAATGAACGACTCCAACGCGCCCCGCCCGCGCAAGCAGGAGCAGGAGCCGGCGTCGGAGGAGGTCGTCGAGGTCGCGCCGGGCGTGCTGCGCATGCAGCTCCCGATCGCGATGCCGGGCCTCGGCCACGTGAACATGTACGGCCTCTACGACGAACGCGGCCTCGCGGTCGTCGATCCGGGCTTGCCCGGGTTGAGCTCGTGGAAGGCCCTCAAGACCCGGCTGCGCACCGGCGGCTTCCGGCTGCGCGACGTCCACACGGTCATCGTCACCCATTCCCATCCCGACCACTTCGGTGGCGCGGGCCGCATCCGGCGCGAGGCCGGCGCGGAGCTCCTGGCCCATCGGGCGTTCACGACGTGGTCGCTCGATCGCCAGACCCGCAAGCGGGAGATCCGCGAGGCGCATGCGCGGCTCGAGCGAGCGGGGTTCCAGGGCACCGAGCTCGACGCCGCCGCCGTCGCCGAGGCCGTCGACGTGAGCGCCGACGAGATCCCGACCGCGGCCGAGGTGGCGGCGTTCGGCGGCGACACGGGCGATCCCCTGCGTGACGACCCGACGATGGAGCGTCAGCGCCGCTCGGTGCCGTGGGGCGGGGAGACGCCGTGGGGGGGCAGCAAGCATCCCATGCCGCCGCTGCGGCACCGGCTCGTGATCCGGGCGCTCAGCCGCCTGTTCACGCCGCCCGACCCGACGCGGCGGGTCGACCACGCCGAGACCGTGCGCCTCGCCGGGCGCGACTGGCAGGCGATCCACACGCCTGGCCACACGCTCGACCATCTGTGCCTCTACGATCCCGAGCACGGGATCCTGCTCTCGGGCGATCACGTACTGCCGTCGATCACTCCGCACGTCTCCGGCGTGGGCAACGGCGCCGACGCGCTCAAGAGCTACATCGCCACCCTCGATCTCGTTGCCGACCTCCCGGGAGTCCGCCTCGGGCTTCCCGCGCACGGCCACCCCTTCGACGACGTGGCGGGGCGCGTCGACGCGATCAAGCGCCACCACGAGGAGCGCATGGGGCTGCTGCGGTCGACCTCGCTCGCCCTCGGTCCGGCGACGGTCCAGCAGCTCTCGCACGAGATCTTCCCGCCCAAGCACTGGGGGGTGATGGCGGAGAGTGAGACCTTCGCCCACCTCGAGCACATGGTGCTGGCGGGCGAGGCCGAGCGGCGCCGGCAGGGCGACCAGCTCCTCTACGTCGTCGAGGCCTGAGCCGGCCGATCGGCGGGCGGGGTACCGTCCCCTGCATGGTCGTGCGAACCGAGGACCCGACGGCGGAGGCGACCGATCTCCTGCGGGACCTGATCCGCAACCAGTGCGTCAACGACGGCACGGTCGCGTCGGGCCACGAGGGTCGCAGCGTCGACCTCCTGCAAGGGTTCCTCGAGGGTGCGGGCCTCGACGTCGAGCGCTACGAACCGCAGCCTGGTCGCCAGAGCCTCGTCGCCCGGATGGAGGGGAGCGATCCGTCGGCCCCGAGCCTCCTGCTCATGGGGCACACCGACGTCGTGCCGGTGAATCCGGACGGCTGGAGCCGCGACCCGTTCGGCGGCGAAGTCGTCGACGGCTTCGTGTGGGGCCGGGGCGCGATCGACATGCTCAACGAGACCGCCACCATGGCGGTCGCGATGCGGCGGCTGGTGGAGTCCGGATTCACTTCGAAGGGAAATCTCACCTACCTCGCGGTCGCCGACGAAGAGGCACTCGGCCACTGGGGCGCGGAGTGGCTGGTCGAGCACGAGCGTGACGCGGTCTACGCCGACTACGTGCTCACGGAGTCGGGCGGGTTCCAGATCCCGACCCCGGAGGGGCCGCGTCTGCCGGTGATGGCGGCCGAGAAGGGCACCTTCTGGTCGAAGCTCACGGTGCGCGGCACGCCCGGCCACGGCTCGCAGCCGTTCCGCACCGACAACGCGCTGGTCACCGCGGCCGAAGTCGTGCGGCGTCTGGCCGAGTACCGACCCGAGACGCGCCTCCACGTCTCGTGGATGCGCGTCGAAGGCATGCACTACCCGCCCGAGTTCCGCGACCCGCTGCTCGACCCGAATCGCCTGCGCGAGTTCTGCGAAACCCTGCCGGTCGGGCTCTCGCGCCAGGTCTACTCCTGCACGCACACAACG
>JAPSGP010000046.1 GCA_031177445.1 Acidimicrobiia bacterium | reverse complement strand
CACCCTCGGCCGCGGTCTACCTGCTGTGGCTCGTGGTGTTCGGGCGTGATGACCTGGCGGGCGACGACTTCGGCGCTTCGGACGTCGTCGATGTGCCCAACTTCGTCTGGTCGGGACTCAAGACGACAATCGAGCTCGCGACTCCGCTGCGAGCGGCGTCGGCGCTCCTGGTGATCGCGCTGTTCGTGTGGCTCGCGTCCCAGGCCCGGCGCGCCCGCACCGACGCCGCGCCGGCATTCGCGATGGCGATCGGCGCCGTGCTCCTGTACTTCGTCATCGCGTCGCAACGGATCGCGATCTTCGAGCGGACCGGCACGATCCCGCCGCGCTACGCCTACGTCTCGTGGGCGTTGCTCCTCCCGGCGCTCGCTCTCGCGCTGCACGTGCTCGGGCGGCGAACCCTGGTCCGGCGTGTGCTCGCCGTGGTCGTCGGTGCGCTGCTGATGGTGAACGCGCTCGTCGATCTGCGCAGCCAGTACAACGCGGAGCGCGCCCGCGAGTACGGGGTGCGGACGACGATGCTCGGTGCGGCCGCCTTCGTGGCCCAGGAGCCACACCTGCGGGATGTCATCGTCGATCACCACTCCGCCGACGGGGTCACCCCGGTCCATCTGCTGGAGCTCGAGCGCCTGGACGACCTTCCCGCGCTGCCCGCGCTGACCCCGGCGGTGCGCCAGGCCGCGGCGGTGCGGACCCGGGTGCGGTTCGCGCGGCGTCCGGTCCCCGGGCTCGACACCGAGGCGACCGCTAGCGTGCGGTCGGTGCGGCGGGCGGTGGTGGAGCCTCGATCGGGCGACTGCGTCTCGGTCGTTCCCGATGGTGGTCGACCCGTGCTCGGGCTGGCGATCGACGAGCAGTCGACCGTCGAGCTTCGGAGCGGAGCCGCGGGCCGGCTCGAGGTCGTGCTGCAGGATGCCGGGGGGAGCGATGGCTCGGCGTCGACGAGCCGCTTCCTCCGGCCTGGGAAGCCCATCGAGGTTCAGGTCGTAGCCCACGCGCGACCGGAGCTCGTCCTCCCCGCGCGGGGCCGGTCAGTGGTCTGCAACCTCGACCTCTGACGACGAGGTGATGCCGACCGGCACCGCGGCTCCGACGGCGGAACCCGCCCGCTCCGGAGCGCCAGCGCGCGTGAAGACTGCGATCGACGACTCACGGTTGGCGATCGCGCTCCACTACGCGTCGCTGCCTCTCGCGCTGGTGCCGCTCCTCTACATGAGCCGGAGGCAGTGGTTCTACAGCGCGACTTCCAGGTGCTCACGCTGACTTCGGGGTGGAGGATTCGCGAGCTGTTCCAACCGTTCGCCGAGCACTGGATGACCGCGCCCAAGGCGCTCGCCGAGCTCAATCTCGCAGTGTTCGGCTTTCGCACGTACTGGCCCACCCTCATCGGCGTGATGCTCGTCAACGTCGTGGTCACGCATCTCTTGTGGAGGCTCATGCGGCAGATGCAGGTCTCGGCGTGGATCGCGACCGGCTTGTGCGCGGCATACGTCGTGAGCTGCGGGAACGCGGTGCTGTTCTCCATCCTGCAAGCGGGCTGGTTCGGTGCGATCGCGCTCGGGCTCGCCGTGATCATGCTCGCCAACTACGGCGGTCGGGACACTCGACGAGACGCGTTCGCAATCGCGCTCGCGGTGCTCAGCCTCGCCGTCCATTCGGGTGTGGCGATCGCGATGCTGGTGGCGGCGGTGCTGGTCGCGCTCCTACGCCGCGGCATCCGAGCCGCCGCCGAGCTGGCCGTCCCGCCGGCGGCGGCCTACGGGATCTGGCTCCTCGTGATCGGTCGCGACCGACCGCTTGCGGTTCCGCGCGGGATCCCACGCGGGGAAGTGCCGCGATTCGTCGTGTCCAAGCTGAGCAGCGGTGTTGCCGACGTGACCCCGCTCGTCGGCCCACTGGCCGCGCTGGCCCTCGTCGCGCTCGCGGCGTGGCTGGTCTGGCGCGCCCCGGTCGCGCGGTCGGATCGAGCACCGGCCTACGCCATGGCGATCGGTGCGGTCGTCGTCTACCTCGCCATCGCGCTCGGTCGGGGGAAGATCACGTATCGCTACTCATACCTCGCGTGGCTCTTGCTCCTCCCGGCGGTCGCGCTCGTGTTGCAGGAGATCGGCCGGCGCGCGACCTGGCGTCGGGCTCTGGGGATCGGCGCCGGGGTGGTGCTCGGGCTGGTCGGCCTCTATCGCTTCAACGACACGGTGCACGACTCGCGTCGGATCAAGGAAGACGCGAGGGAGTTCATGCTCGCAGCCGCCGCGCTCACCCAAACCGAGCCGTACGTTCCCGACGTGATCGTCAACCAGAGTACGGCGCCGTTGGTTCGCGCGCGGCAGCTCGCGGAGTGGCGGCGCGACGGCAGGTTCGCTTCGCTCGCACCACCCTCGACGGACGAACGCCGCACGATCACGCCGCGGCTGCAGGTTCGGTTCGTGAAGCAGGAGCCCGCGACGTTCTCCGGCCGCGCCCGGCCGGCGATCGATTCGGTGACGGGCGGACGCGCGGTGAGCGGCGATGGATGTGTTCGGATCGAGTCCGCCGGCAAGGGGCCGGAAGTCGCGCTCTCGGTGCCGGAGCTCGCCACGGTCAGCCTGTCCGGGGTCGACCAGGTGACGGTCGAGTTCCCCGAGCTCGCGGTCGACGGGGAGGTGGCGCAGACGTCGCACCGTGTGCGGACGCCCGAGTACCTCGAGTTTGCGCCCGGCATCCGCCCGCTGCTCGTGCTCCCCGCGGATGGGGTTGCCGAGCTGTGCGGGGTCGACGGCGCGATGTAGCTCCGGTCAACCGCGCAGCGCCGGCGCCAGCTCCCGCCACTGCTCGAGCGGGAGCTCGCCGAGCTCCGGCATGACCACCTGGACGGCGACGTGGTCGGCGCCGGCATCGTGGTGCGCGCGCACTCGGGTCGCGATCGTGTCGGCGTCACCCCACGCCACGATCGCATCGGCGAGCCGGTCGCTGCCGGGTGGAGTCAGATCGTCGTCGTCGAAGCCGAGCCGCCGCAGGTTGTTGGTGTAGTTCGGCAAGCCGAGGTAGATCTGCAAGTGCAGGCGGGCGAGTCGGCGGGCTTCGGCGGGATCGGTCTCGAGCACGACGGCCTGTTCGGGCGCGAGGAGCGGCCCCGGGCCGAGGATCTCGCGTGCCTGGGCGGTGTGCTCGGGCGTGACGTTGTAGGGGTGGGCTCCCCCGGCGCGCTCCTTGGCCAGCGCCAGCATCTTGGGGCCGAGCGCGGCCAGAACCCGCCGCGGCGGCTCGGGCGGCGCCGCGCCCGCGAACATCGCGTTGTCGAGCGCGTCGAGGAACTCACGCATCGCCGTGAGGGGCGCCCGGTAGGTCTCGTGCAGCAGGCCTTCCACCATGGGCGCATGGCTCACGCCCAGCCCCATCACGAAGCGGCCCGGGAACGCTTCGGACAGCGACTGCCATGCGGAGTTCATGGCCATCGCGCTGCGCCCGTAGATGCTGGCGATCCCGGTGCCGACGGTGACGCGGTGCGTCGCCGACAGGAGCAGAACGGCATGCACGAAGGGGTCGCGCCCGACGGCTTCGGGGAGCCAGATCGCGCCGTAGCCGAGCTCCTCGAGCTCGGCCGCGAGCTCCCAGGCGCGGGAGGCGGGCTGGCGGTCGAGCGCGAACGTCCAGACACCCACCCGACCGATGTCGACCACCGTACGGCTACTGGAGGTTCTGGAGGATGTTCACGAGGTCGTCGGCGTGCTCCTCTTCGACCGCGAGGATCGACTCGATGAGGCTGCGCGTCGTGGGATCGTCGTTGCCGAGCCAACGCACGATCTCCTGGTAGGAGCCGATGGCGATGCGCTCAGCCACCAGGTCCTCGCGCACCATGTCGAGCAGCGCGGTCTTCGTGTCGTACTGGGCGTGGCTGCGCTTGGTCAAGCTTTCGGGGTCGAAGTCGGGCGCACCCTGGAGCTGGGTGATCCGGGTGGCGACCTGGTCAGCGTGCCCCTGCTCGTCGTTGGCGTGCTGGAGGAACTCCGCCGCCACGGGCCCGGCATTGATGCCGCTCGCCAGGTAGTAGTGGCGCTTGTACCGGAGCACGCAGACCAGCTCGGTCGCGAGCACCTGGTTGAGGACGTCGATGACCCGCTCGCGGTCGGCGCCATACGCGTCGGTGATCGGGCCCCGCTCGATGTGCTGGCGAGCCTCCCGGCGGATCGCCTCGATGTCGGCCTGGAACTCCCCGGGCATGGGAAACCTCCGAGGTTGTCAGTTCTCGCACCTTACTCAGCATCGAGGTGGAGCCCCTTGGACATGAATGAGAACAGGTTCTAACTTGGGCGGCATGAACGCGACGACCACCTCCATGACCACGAAGGAGCGCCGGCTGCTGATCGGCGGCGAGTGGGTCGAGGGGGGTGATGGCGGCTACGAGATCGTCAACCCCGCGACCGAAGAGGTCGTCGGGATCGCGCCCGAAGCCTCCGTCGACCAGGCGCGCGACGCCGCGCGCGCGGCCCGGGACGCGTTCGATTCGTGGTCACAGACCACGCAGGAAGAGCGGTCGGAGCTCCTGAAGGCGGCCGGGAATCGCCTGCGCGGCAAACTCGAGGAGTTCGTACCGCTCGTCATCGCCGAGACCGGCTGCACCACCACCGTCGGCCGGCAGATGCAGGTGCCGGTGGCGGCGAGCCGCTTCGATCGCTACGCGCTCGGCGCGCTCGAGCCCAACGTGATCCCGCTCCCGCCGCAGGAGATGCCCGCCACTCCGCTCGCGCCCGGCGGCCTCATGGGCGCGCTGGCCCGGCGAGCACCGGTCGGCGTCGTCGCCTGCATCACGCCGTACAACTTCCCGATCGTGAACATGGCGGGCAAGATCGGGCCCGCGCTGGCGATGGGCAACACCGTCATCGTCCGCCCGGCCCCGCAGGACCCGCTGGCGGTGATCGAGTTGGTGCGTGTGCTCGAGGAGGTCGGGTTCCCGCCCGGGGTAGTCAACGTGGTCACCGGCTCCACCCCGGCGACGGGTGAGGCGCTGGTCGAGTCGCCCGACGTCGACATGGTCAGCTTCACCGGCAGCACCGCCGTCGGCGTCCGGATCGGGGAGGCCGGCGGCCGCACGATGAAGCGTCTGCTGCTCGAGCTCGGAGGCAAGGGCGCGGCCGTGGTGCTCGACGACGCCGACCTGCAGACCGCGGTCACCGCCATCGGGTCGGTGTGGATGTTCCACTCGGGCCAGATCTGCACCGCACCGACCCGTGCGATCGTGCACCGCTCCCGCTACCAGGAGCTCGTCGAAGGGCTGTCGAAGATGGCGACGGTCCTGCCGGTCGGCGACCCGCTCGACACCAAGACGGTTGTCGGCCCCCTCATCAGCGCCGCGCACCGCGACCGGGTCGAGGGGTACATCGGCATCGGCCGCGACGAGGGCGCCGAGGTCGTGGTGGGCGGCGGGCGTCCGGGGCATCTCGAGCGCGGCTTCTACGTCGAGCCGACCCTGCTGGCAGAGGTCCGCAACGACATGCGCGTCGCCCGCGAGGAGATCTTCGGCCCGGTGATCGTGGTCGAGGCCTTCGACGACGACGACGAGGGCGTCCAGCTCGCGAACGACAGCGACTTCGGCCTCTACGACTACGTCTTCTCGAGCGATTCGGGGCGGGCGATGCGGGTGGCGCGGCGGCTCCGGGCGGGCAACGTCGGCATCAACACCGTGCAACGCAACCACGAGACGCCCTTTGGTGGCACGAAGTACAGCGGTGTCGGTCGCGACGGCGGCTCGTTCGGGCTGCACGCGTACTCGGAGCTGCAAAGCATGGTGTGGCCCGGATGATCGGGCGAACCATGACCGGCGAACCATGAGCGACGAAGTCGTACGCATCGTTCCCGAGGGAAAGCTCGTCTTCGGGATGCAGCTCCCGGCGATCGCGCAGAGCACGCTGATCGCGGCCCCGTGGGAGCGCGAGCTCGGCTCGGACGTGCCCGAGCTCGTGCGCGCGGCGCAGGCAGCCGACCGGAGCGGCTTCTTCTACGTCGCGGTGTGCGACCACGTGGCGATCCCGCGTGAGCTCGCCCCACAGATGTCCACCACTTGGTACGACCCGATCTCCACGCTCGGGTTCCTTGCCGCGCTCACCTCGCGCACGCGCTTGATGAGCAACGTGCTGGTCGGCGCGTACCGGCACCCGCTGATGACCGCGAAGGCGTTCTCCACCCTCGACAAACTCTCCGGTGGGAGGGTGATCCTGGGCGTCGGCGCCGGGCACGTCGAGAGGGAGTTCGACGCGCTCGAAGTGAGCTTCGCCGAGCGGGGCAAGCTGCTCGACGCCGCTATCGACGGCGTGAAGGAGGCGTGGGGCGCCGAGTTCATTCCCAGCGGCGACACCGAGGTCGGCATGACGCCGCGCCCGGTGCAGCAGCCCCGGCCCCCGATCTGGATCGGTGGCTCCAAGCCGCCGGCGCTCCGCCGGGTTGCGGCTCGCGGCGACGGGTGGATCCCGCAGGGCACCCCCCGCAGCCTGATGCCGGAGTCGATCGAGTACCTCCGCAAGCACCTCGAGCAGGTGCGGCCGGGAGCAGAGCCCGAGATCGGCGTGATCACGGAGCGGATCCACGTGGGCGAGCCCGACTGGGACGTCGCCCCGGGCACGATCACCGGCTCGCCGGAGGCGGTGGCGGCGTCGCTCAACGAGTTCGGCGCGATGGGCGTGTCACACCTTCAGGTGGGGTTCCAGTCGCGCTCGATCGACGAGCTGTGCGACCAGATCGAGCGGTTCGGCACCGAAGTCGGGCCGCTGCTCACGCGCTAGCCGCGCGGCCTGAGAGGACGAGGGGGACACCGATGGCGATGCTCGCGCTCCGGTACGACCTGCGGAAGCCGGACTGGGGCCCGGCCACGCATGCCGAGCTCTACGCGGCGTGCCTGGAGCAGTGCGAGTGGGGCGACGAGCGCGGGTTCGACGCGGTCGTGATCTCGGAGCACCACGGCAGTCCCGACGGCTACCTGCCGGCGCCGGTCACGATGGCGGCGGCGATCGCCGGGCGGACGAAGCGCATCATGATCAACATCGCCGCCATCCTCGTGCCGCTGCACGATCCGGTGCGGCTCGCCGAGCAGCTCGCGGTGGCCGACCTCGCCAGCGGAGGCCGCGTGAGCTTCGTCGCCGGGATCGGGTACCGGCCCGAGGAGTTCGCCATGGCCGGCGTCGACAAGAAGCGCCGCGGCAAGCTGGTCGAGGAGTACCTCGAGGTCATGCGCAAGGCGTGGACGGGCGAGCCCTTCGAATGGCAGGGCAGGACGATCGTGGTGACGCCGACGCCGCTGACCCAGCCCCACCCGGTGATCATGATCGGAGGATCGGGCGAGATCGCGGCGCGCCGCGCGGCGCGGCTGCGCACCCCGTTCTTCCCCGCGATCGGCGATCCGAAGCTGGCCGAGATCTACGAAGAGGAGTGCGCCAAGGTCGGCTATACGGAGGGGTTCGTGAACCTCCCCGCCGGCCCGGGCTTCGTCCACGTGGCCGAGGACCCGGAGGCGGCGTGGGCCAAGATCGGCCCGCACGCGCTCCACGAGGCCAACGTGTACGAGAGCTGGCAGACACCGGATCAGCGATCCCAGGTCGACGTGCGCGCCACGACCGTCGACGAGGTGCGCAAGAGCGGCGTCTACCAGGTCGTGACGCCCGACGAGTGCGTCGCCCTCGCCAAGGAGCTCGGCGACCTCGGCACTCTCCTCTTCCACCCGCTCATGGGCGGCATCCCGCCCGACCTCGCGTGGGAGAGCCTGGAGCTCTTCGAGGCCAAGGTGCTGCCGCGGCTGCGGTCGTAGCTCAGCCCGGAGGGAAGAGCGCGAGCCCGAGCCCGGCCAGCGCCAGCGCGGTCGCGCCGACGGTGATGGCGCCGAACCGAACGCGGACGTGGCGTTGCCTCATCCCGCGCCACGCGAGCGCGAACAGGCCCGCGGCGGCGGCGACGAGGCAGACGAGAGCGAGCGCCAGCACCTGGAGGCGTGTCGAGCTCACCAGATCGGTCAGGCGACGCACGAGGATCACGACGCACGCCAGCGCCGAGAGCCCGCTCCGGCTCCACGCGAGCTCGGTGCGCTGCTCGGAGAGCCAGCGATCCTGCTCGATGTCCCGCGCGTCCATCAGGTTGCGAACGCGCCCAGCACAGCGGCGATGATCGCGACCACAATGATCCCGGCGCCCAGAACCTCGGGGAGGTACGACCGGGGGAGCGCGGCGCCGACACGCATGGCCCGTTGGTTCGCCTGCCAGTGCTGGTAGCTGGCGACAGCCACGATCGCGCCGAGCACGATCAGCGGGATCCCGATCAGGCGGCGGCCGTACCCGACGTCGAAGCTCGGCAGCAGCTGGGTGGCGGCGACGCCGCTGGCGACGAGTGCGAGCGCGGTGCGGTTCCAGGCGAGGAAGGTGCGCTCGTTGGCGTACGTGAACCGCACGTCGGGTTCGCCATCGGCCGGCTCCCCGGCCGGCGGCGAGTTGTGGGCCGCACCCTCGTCGGCCATGCTCAGAACGAGACGGGAGGTCGTGGCATGGGATTGTTCGACACGCTGAAGAAGAACCTACCGGGGCTCAAGAGGAAGGCCGAGGGCCTCGTCGAGGAGCACGACGAGAAGATCAAGGGCGGGCTCGACAAGGCGGCCAAGTTCGCCGACGAGAAGACCGGCGGCAAGCACCGCGACAAGATCGAGAAGGGTGTCGCCAAGGCAAAGGACACGGTCGACGACCTCGCCGAGCCGGAGCCCGACGACCAGTCCAAGAAGTCGACGTAACGATCGCTGCCAGATGGCTCACCAGAGCTCGTCGGCGTAGCGATCGGTCCCGGGGACGGTTGCGAGGTACGGCGAGACGAAGAGCAGCTTGGCGAACCCGGAGCCGTCGAGGTCCCGCCCGAGGTTGCCGAAGCGCTCGTCGAACACGTCGAGGACGGGTTCGTCGAGGAAGTAGAGGTGCAGGAAGCGGTCGGTGGCCTCGTTGCGGGGCACGTCGCTGGGCGCGTCCCCGAACAACGGGATGGGCGTGAAGGACACCGCCACCTCGGCCGGGCACGGACGGCTGCGGAACCACTCGGTGGCGTCGTCGTGGGACTTGCCTTCGGCCAGCTCACCGATGACGGCCACGATGCCGGGGAAGTGGTGGTCGAGCGCGAGCTCGATCGGTACGCCGTCGGGCTTGGCGTTCCATTCGTCGAGGAGCTGGTACATGAGCGTGTGGATGTGGTCGCGCTCGCCGAACATGCGGCCGTTGGAGTGGAGCCAATTGACCTGATCGGTGCCCCATCGCATCCAGTCGCTGAAGTGTCCGGCCAGGATCCAGTAGATCGCGAGGTACGAGCCGACCATCGGGTCGGGTGTGATCGAAGGATCGGCGGCGTAGCGCTTCTCCTTGCACGCCTTGGTCGCGACGAACCGGCCGCCGGCGAAGTTCCACGAGCCGATCATGCAGCCCGCGTAGAAGTGATCGCGCTCGTACCAGCGGTTGTACGCGACCTCGTGGCCCTTGTGCGGCTCGACCATCGTGAACAGTGCGCCGCCGAGCTTGATCGGCTTCTCGGTGGTGTCGCCACTGCCGAGGGGCTGAATCGTGGTTTCGGCCTTCATCGAACCTCCGTGGTTGCGCGAGCCACCAGGGCCCGCTTGTCGACTTTCAGCATCGAGGTGAGCGGCAGCTCGTCGATCACCTCGAGACGATCGGGCGCCTTGTAGTCGGCGATCCGATCGCGACACCAGGCGCGCAGTGCGTCGAGCGTGGGCTCCGGGCCATCGGGGGCCGGCACGACGTAGGCGACACCGACCTCGCCGAGCACTGGGTCGGGCGCGCCGACGACCGCCACGCTGGTGACCGAAGGATGCTCGGCGAGCGTGGCCTCGACTTCGACCGGGTACACGTTGTAACCGCCTCGGATGTACATCTCCTTCAGCCGGCCGACGATGCGCAGGTTGCCGTCGTCGCCGACGTAGCCGAGGTCGCCGGTGTGCAGCCAGCCGTCGCCGTCGATCACCTGCGCGGTGAGCTCCGGGTCGCGCCAGTAGTCGCGCATCATCGCCGGGGAGCGGGAACAGATCTCGCCGACTTCGCCTGCGGAGAGCGGAGTCGCGGTCTTCGGGTCGACGATGCGCAGCTCGACGTCGGGTGTCGGTCGCCCGACGGTGGTCGCGACGACTTCGTCGCCGTCGCCGGCAAGGGTGCTCGTGGTGACACCCGCCTCGGTACACGTGTAGCGGGTGATGACTGGACAGCCCAGCACCTTGCGCATGCGGTGCACGAGCTCGGGCGCGATCGAGGCGGCACCGGTTGCCGCCACCCGCAGGTTCGAGAAGTCGGTGCGATCGATGTCTGGATGCGCGAGCACGAGCTCCCACTGCGTGGGGACACCCGTCGCCATCGTGATCCGCTCGTTCCGGACGAGCCGCAGCGTCTCCTCCGCCGACCACGGTTCGCCGGGGAGCACGAGGGTCGTGCCGTTGGCGATCTCGTCCCAGACTCGGGTCATGTAGCCGACGTGCGGGAACGGCAGCACGAACAGCCGGCGATCCCCGGGACGGGTGAGCTCGCCGATGTTGCGCGAGATCACGGCCATCGATGCATGGTCGTACACCGCGCCCTTGGGCACACCCGTGGTGCCGCTGGTCCAGACGATGCACGCGGGATCGGTCGGCTCCACACGGGGGAGTGAGGCGGCCGGGTCGGTCGCGAACGCGTCGCCGAGCTTGGCGACTCGCAGCAGGGCACCGGCGTCGACGCCTTCCGGCAGGTCCACACCGTCACCGACCACCGTGACGATCGGGTTGGTGCGCTCGAAGATGCTCGCCTTCTCGGTGCGGCCGAGCCGCACGTTGATCGCAGAGGTGATGGCGCCGGCCCGGAGGGCGCCGAGGTAGCAGGTGGCGAACTCGATCGACGAGCCCATGACGAGGCCGACGACGTCGCCCGGGCGAACGCCCCCAGCAATGAGCGTCGCCGCGAACCCGTCGGCGGCGCGGTCGAGCCGGCCGTAGTCGACGCGCCGCCCACCGTGGACGTACGCCTCGCGCTCGGGATGCGCGGCCGCGGCCGCGCGCAGGAGCTCGCCGACGGTGCCAGGCGGCGTGTCATCCGGTGCCACGAAATCTGACGGTACGTCAGACCATGTGGTCGGAGCCAGTGGCCGAACGCCTCCGGTCGATGGAGTCTCGCCGCCGAGCAGAGGTTCAGGGGTGTTGGGGAGGTGACCGGGGGGGCGAGGGCACCGCGTCCGGCGTCTCCCGGCCACCATGATCGCAGCCAGCTGGCCCGGTCCACCTGGTCGCGCCGGGATGGACCGTCGGACAGTGAGCTCGAGCCACTGGCGGGAAGTCGCTACTTTGCCGGACGAACCTCCACGAACCCCGCGGCGGCGTAGTCGCCGTCGAAGGCGAGCGCTTCGCGGAGGCGAAGACGCCGCATGACGGCGAAGCTGGTGGCGTCGACGTACGAGTAGGACCGTTCGTCGTGCCGGCGGAGCCAGCGCCACGCATCCGCATCGAGGTCGCTGTCGATCTGGCGGATCGTGAGCGACGGGAGGACGCTTGCAGCTTCGTGGAATTCGAGTGCTCGCCGATGGCCCGCACGGCGGCGAAGGAAGGTCCAGGTTTCGCCGAGGACGAGGTTGGTCGTGAGGATCGCTCCCGTTCCGGCCTCCCAGAGAACCCGGGCGTCAGGATGACGTTCGTCCCGTCCGAACCGAAGCGCGACCCAGAACGAGGTGTCGACGAACCTCACGTTCCGTACACGACGGCGTCGATGTCGCCTGCTTCGTCGTCGATGTCACCGATCAGGTGGGCCATCGGGTCGGCCGCCGACAGCTTGGACCGGCCCAGCCGATCCCGCACCAGCTCTCGGATGAGCGCCGCCTTGGACGTGTTCCGGCGCGCGGCTTCCACCGCGAGCGCGTCGTCGAGCTCCTCTTCGATGCTGATCTGGAGGCGCTTCACCGGTTCAGTATACATCACAAAATGATGGTTCCATCACTTGCGCCCATCTGACGGTGCGTTAGATTCGGCCGCCGGACCAGTCGAGGGGGATGCATGGCGCGCTTCACGGACCGGGTCGCGATCGTGACTGGGGCAGGGTCGGGGCTCGGCCGGGCGACGGCGCACCGGTTGGCCGAGGAAGGTGCGGTCGTCGCCACCCTCGACCTGGCGGTCGACGCCGCCGAGAAGACCGCCGCCGAGATTGGCGAGCGCGGCGGGTCGGCGCGGGCTTTTCCGGTGGACGTGAGCGACGCGGCATCGGCGCTGGAAGTGGTGGGCGTCGTCGCCGGCGATCTCGGTCGACCGCAGGTGCTCGTGAACTGCGCCGGCGTCCTGCGCTTCGAGCACTCCGAGCAGGAGACCGCCGACGGGTGGTCCAAGGTGCTGGCGGTGAACCTGACAGGGAGCTTCTACATGTGCCGGGCGGCGCTGCCCCACCTGCTCGACGGCGGCGGAGTGATCGTGAACGTGGCGTCGAACGCGGGGCTCATGGGCCAGCCCTACACCGCGGCGTACTGCGCCTCGAAAGGCGGCGTGGTCAACCTCACCCGGGCGCTGGCGGTCGAGTTCCTCGAGCGGGGCGTGCGCGTGAACGCAGTCGCGCCCGGCGGCATGAACACCCCGATGGTCGCCAATCTCGCGATGCCAGACGATGTCAGCGTCAAGGACTTTGCCCGGGTCACCTCGCCCCTCGGCTACGCCGAGCCCGAGGAGCAGGCCAACCTCATTGCCTGGATCGCGTCCGACGACGCCCGCTACATGACCGGCAGCATCGTGTCGATGGACGGTGGGATCACGGCGTGAGCGGCGGGATGATCGACGACGCCAGGACGCTCTGGGAGCTCATCGAGCGCCGCGCCGCGGCCACCCCCGACGCCGTGCTCGCGCTCGACGAGGACGGGCG
>JAPSGP010000509.1 GCA_031177445.1 Acidimicrobiia bacterium | reverse complement strand
GCCTATGCATCGGATGCGACAGGCTCGGCCGAGTGGGCGCTTCTGATGCATAGGCACGACGTCGGCGCGTGCGAGCTCGCCGTCGGAGGAGATCGCTGTCGCAACGAGGCATACGCGATAGCGACGGCAACGCCGGCCGTGCTTTTCGCTATGGACGAGAAGCGGTAGCGGCGAGATCGCCGTGATGCAAGGCGCAGATTCGTGCGCTGGTCACGCTGCCCTAAGCCACCGAACCGTCAGGCGGCCCCTCAACGCAGCGCTTTTTGCCACTGGCACCCGCGGATTTCGGCGGTGATTTCAGGTTTTTTTCGCGGCGACCCACCCGGTCCGTCCTACGGTCATGCGGCTGGATCGGGCACCCTCCTCCCGGTGCGTAGCCGTTCGCTGTTCTCCTCAGCGGTCTTGGCCTGGTGGCAGGCGGAACAGGTCCCGCGCAAGTTGTTCATGGCGTAGGGGGCGCCGCCCTGCTCCAAGGGGATGATGTGGTCGACCTCGGTGGAGAGGCGGTTGCCTTCGCAGACTCGGCCGTCTGCACAGATCGGGTCGCGGGAGAGCACCTGCCGTCGGCGTTGGAGCCACATCTTGGTCTTGTAGACGCCTTGGGTTGTCTCTCTGCGACGGCGGGAGCGTTCCCGTTCGATCGGCTTGCGGTGCGCGTCGCAGCGGCCCTTGCCTGTGGCAGGGTTCGGGCACCGAGGCTCGAGGCAGAGACGTGTCGGCATCAGCCCCGGACCTCCTCGACGTCGTAGCCGAGCTTCGCACAGACGTTGACGAGCAGCCGTTCCTCGTCGTCGGTCAGCTCGCGGGCCTCGCGGCCGTCATGGAAAACGACGGTCTTGTACGGAGCTTCGGCCTTAGCGAAGGCGTTGGCCGCCTCGATCATCGTCGCGTAGGAGCGCACCTCGCCCTGGCCGAGTGTCTGGCACGGGTCGTCGGTCGTGATGAGCTTGTACTTGCCCCTCATGCCGCGTTGCCCCCGCCCCCGATTTGATGCCATCCTTGACCGCATGCGGCGTAGCGAGACCACTGATGGCTGACCAGCTCTCGGTCAAGCAGCGGATGGGGCAGCGCGGTCTCGTTCGCCCGCGCAGCGGCCGGATCGTCGCCGGTGTCCTCGTCGGTCTTGCGAACCGTTTCGGGATGCGGCCAGCCTGGGTGCGTCTGCTCTTTCTCCTCTCGATGCTGCTCCCAGGCCCGCAGATCCTGGCTTACGTAGCGCTCTGGATCGTGATGCCGAACGAGTGACGGCGGCCACGCGCGAGGGTCGTCCGTGCTGAGCAGGCGGTAAGGGCCAGGCATCAGCGCCCACCTGCCAGTGGCCAATGCTTGTGCGCGCGTGGCCACCCGGACGGTTCCGGCCGGGGGGACGGTGCAACCCCACCGTCCCTACCCCGAGGCCCGCTCCGGTGGCCCCGTGTATATGGGGCCGAATTTCTCATCGGTCGCTCCCTCGGAGTGCGGCCACCATCAGCGTGTACGCCTCGGCTCGCACCGCTTCGGGGTCCATATCCGGGGTGGCCTTCATCCGTGGTCTACCGGGAGGTACCGATAGCCCCAGTTCGCGGACTTGGCCCTCAACTCGTCATCGGTCGGGCTGTGCGGAGAGTCGTCCTCTTGCGGCTCGTGGCCGTTCTGCCGCGCCTTGAGATCGGCGTACAGGTCGGGGCCGCGTCTCGAGCTGGATCTCCTGCGACTTCTGTCTCAGTTCGCGTTCGGCGGCCTCTTCCTCGCGTTCGATCGCCGCCCGGCCCTCCGAGGTGGGCATCAGCGTGAACGCCTTGATATCGACCTCTTCGAGCTTTCGGACGCCATCGGCCTCGTCGCTCGTAAGGACCGCGTAGTCGAACTTCACTTCCACCGCGTTGCTCTTGAGCGCCGTCACGGCCTGCTGCGCCTGCGTGCGGTGCTCGCCGTCAAGGTCGATGCTGCCCTCGAGGCACAGCCAAAAGACCGACTCTTCGCGAAGCTTGGCGGGGTCCACCCACCCGACCGGCTCAGGGAAGCCCGGCACGTCGGCCCAGCTCACCGGGATGCGCTCGCCGCTCTCGCGCCACCCCTCAATCGACTTGTCGAACGCGCCCCGGTCGATGCGGTCCGCCTCGCCTGGCGGTCGCACGTCCACCAGCGCGACAAAGTTGCCGGCGTCTTTGGCTCCCGACGAACCGGCGAACGTCTTTGTCTCTTGCTGGGTGATCTCCTGGACCCAGTCGAGTACGTCCGGGCCGACCACGTAACCCTGCT
>JAPSGP010000226.1 GCA_031177445.1 Acidimicrobiia bacterium | reverse complement strand
GCCAAGCTGGCAACGTCTACGGCGGGCTGCTTCTCGCCGTGGTACTGCGCGCCGCGGGCCTGTCCGCAACCGCGACCAGGCCGCTGTCTGCATCGTTTCAGTTCCTTCGACCCGCAACTTCTGGCGTGCCCATTGAGCTCGCCGTCGAATCGATCAAGCGGGGACGCACGAGTGAACTGCTCGGCGTGAGCGTCGTACAGACCGGCAGGCCGGTCGCGGAGGCCCACGTCCGCGCCGCGAACCACGGCTCTGGACCAGTGCTCGAGCCGCTCCGACGTCCAGCTCCTATCGATCCTTCGTCCCTTCCTCTTTCACAGGACGTCTCGATGGAGCTCGGCTATCCGCAGCCAAGGTGGTGCAGCCAAATCGAGATTCGGCAGTCCCTTCGTCCACTGGAACCGGAAACCGACTGCACGGCCTTCATGCGGATCGGCCCCGGCGCTCGATTTCAGGATCCCTATCTCGAAGCGGCGAGATCAGCGGTGATGCTGGATATGGCGGGCTCCGGTCTGTTGGCCCGACTTGGACTGTTCAGTGGAGCATCGAAGGAGCTTGCCTGGAGGTTCTCCAACCTCGACGCACTTCTGCAGTTCCATCATCCTGTCGGCACTGAGTGGCTGTACTGCGCGACACGCGTGCTCACCGGCTCACACGGCTATGTAGGGACGCAGACGCAGATCTGGTCGGACGACGGCAACCTCCTGGCTACTGCAGCAAGTCAGCTCGTCTGCGCGCCGCGCATGATCGACTGAATGGGTCTCGTTCGATCCCCCGAGTTCTGCGTTCCGACTGGAAAAGCGTTCCGAATGATCACCGCGGCCATGTAGGAGATCGCTAGCTGGCGCTCGAGAAAGCACGTGTGGCATGTATCAGCCGGGTCGTGCTGTTCCTGCCACTGCCAGACGACGCGATTGTTGACGGACCGCTCCGCGAGATCCCATCCGTGCGATGCCGCTTCAACGATGACGCGCTCGTCGTTCTCGTTCTCGGTCGCAGCCCGCGCCGCGATTGCCTAAGCACTTGGTCGATCGGATTGGCGCACTAACCAAGTGTGCCAGTCACTCGGTGACCTTGTCGGGCGCCGGGGATGCAGAATGTGTCGTGGCTGAGCGCGAACGTCATCCGAAGCCGTGGTGGTGCCCGGCGTGGCTCTGGCGGATTCACCAAGAGAGTCGTGGCACCGCCCAATGGGGTCCTCGGCGGGATCATCCTGAGGACAACATCGAACTAGTCAAAGGGGCGTCGCTCGGAGCGCTCGGAATCCTGTTCGCTGGGATAGTCGGCTAGTGGCTTTCTGCTCAGCAGGCGTCACAAGAAGCGGCTTTCGCGTTGACCCCTCCCTTAGTGACATCGTCCGGCGAGGGCGTGATGATTCTGCGTGCGGGGGGCCCCTGATTAGAGCCAACGGCCGCGCACCCTGAACAATCCGGGGCCATAGCGCTCAGCGCAAGACGGCGTGGTTATTGCGTGCTGGCGTCGTGCTACAGCGCAAAGCTCTCTGCAACCCCGAGGACTGGTCGGTCTACGGATTGGGTCCCAAGGACGCCGAGAACGACGGAGCGCGTGATCGCTCAGGCACAGAACCCCGTATTCCGGGGTCGGATGCCTGAACGACGCGTCAACGCCGCGTTCACAGCGACTGCTGGACCGCGGCGAAGATCTCGCCCTCGTCGGCGAAGACGTCGAGCACGTCCTCGATCTGGGTGATCGGCATGTTGTTCATGAAGGCCGACGCGACGAGCTCGCGCCCGTCGGCTGCGGTCATGTAGCCGGTGAGTGTCTGCGCGAGCAGGATCGTGCTTCCGTCGGGACTCGTCGTCGCGCGCGTCCCCGTCTTCGCCTGCACATTTCCGGCGGCGGGAGAGTCGGTCAGCGTCGTCGCCAGCGACCCGTCGACTCCCAGTACGGGCAGGCCGTCTCGGAACACGGGCGCGTACGGCTGTTGTGACACGTTCCGCAGGAACGCGTTCATGGCCGATGGCGTCACGCGGTCGTAGTCGTCGGACCCGGCGCCGTCGAACACCAACGCCTGGCGCTCGGGCACGCCCAGCTCGCCGATCGTCTCGTCCACCACCGGGATCCCGTCCTCGACGCACTTTCGGTCGCCGGCGTCGACAGCGACCAGACAGACCATCAGGTGCGCGCCGCGGTTGTAACTGACCTTCAGGACGACCTTGACGTACTCGGAGAGCGGCGGCGAGACGTGGCGCGCGAGGCGGTCGCCGGCCGGGTAGTCGCGGCTGTTCGGGAGGAGCTTGCGCGGGTTGGCGCCCGTGACCGGCGCGTCGACCTCGACGCCGGCACGCTCGAGCGCCTGGATGAACGCCGAGCGGGCGAACGATGCCGGGTCCTCGACTCGCACGTTGCGGACGACGGTGCCGGCGTCGGCGGCGATCGCGCCCTCGACGCGGATCCGGCCGCCTTCCCCCTCGTCGACCGTCAGCTCGGTGTCGGAGCCAGCGGCGCCCGTCTCGACGTTCGCGTTGAGGCGATAGGGCGCGACGTGGGGGCGCCACTCGACGGTCGCGGGCTCGCCCGGCTCGCCGGGCTCGATCTGGATGTCGATCACGTTCTCGTTCACCCAGATGGGGCTGATCACCCCGTCGTCCTCTTGGTCGTACGACTCGAACATGCGGTCGTCGATCACGACGTCCCCCGAGACCCGGTCGATGCCCCTGCGCTTCACGTCGCGCGCGAGCTGATTGAGGGCTGACAGCGGGTTTCCGTCGACGAGGGTGACACCCGGGATGTTGTTCGCCTCGTTGTGGTCGAAGTCCGTGAACGCGAGCGTGCCGTCCGGTTGGTCGCGCAGCCCGAAGCTGAAGTCCCCGGAGGCGACGAGCACGAGGTCGCCGTCGAGATCCTTGCCGTCGACGTCACCTCGGCGGTAGACGGGCGTGCGGAATTGATAGTCCGGCCCGTAGGCCTTCAGGGCCGAGACGGTCGAGAAGTTCTTGAAGATCGACCCCGGGATGAACATCTGGCTGGCGTTCTGCGAGTAGACGACTTCGCCGGTCGCCAGGTCCTCGACCTGGATGCCCCAGGTGCTGTTGGCGTACCGCGACTGAGCGATCGTCTCCTCGATGGTTGCGACCGCGTCGGGCGGGAGCTGTGCCGGCGCGGCGGCGGCGAGCGCGCCGACCGTGGCCACGACGACCGCGAGCACGAGCAGCGTGCGCCCGGCTCGGCGCCCGCGCACCCGCCCGAGGTGGCGCATGGTCGGCGGGCGCACTAGCCCGCCCGAACCGCTTCTTCTGCCTGTGCCGCGATCTTGGACACCAGGTGCGACGGCACCGGGTCGTAGTGCGAGTGCTGGACCTGGAACCGACCCCGCCCGCCGGTGATCGAGCGCAGGTCGATCTCGTAGCGCAGGATCTCCGACGTGGGCACCTGGGCCACGATCTCCATCTCCCCGTTGCCGACGGCGCTCGAGCCCAGGATGCGGCCACGCTTCGAGTTCAGGTCGCCCATGAGGTCTCCCTGAAACTGTTCGGGTGCGGTGACGACCAGCTCGCTGATGGGCTCGAGGAGGATCGGGCCGGCCTTGGCCATCGCCTCCTTGAAGCCGAGCGACCCCGCCATCTTGAAGCTCATCTCCGACGAGTCGACCGAGTGGTGCTTGCCGTCGAACACGGTGACGCTCACGTCGACGACGGGGAAGCCGTACATGCCGCCGTGCTGCATCGTCTCGGCGACGCCCTTCTCGACTGCGGGGATGAACTGACGCGGGATGACGCCGCCCACGATGCTGTCGACGAACTCGAAACCGTCACCCCGCTCGCGCGGCTCCACCCTGATGAACGCGACGCCGAACTGTCCGTGGCCACCGGTCTGCTTCTTGTACTTCCCCTCGGCCTCGGCCGTGCCGGTGATCGTCTCGCGGTACGCGACCTTCACATCGTCGGTCGCGACCTCGACCCCCAGCTTCCGGTGCAACTTCTCCAGCGCGATCGACAGATGGGTCTCGCCCATGCCCCAGAGGAGCGTCTGCTTGGTCTCGGCGTTGCGCTCGAGCACCAGCACCGGGTCCTCGTCGAGCAGGCGGTGCAGGGCATTGGCGAGCTTGTCCTCGTCGCCCTTCGACTTTGGCCGAATCGCGACCGCCAGCACCGGTTTGGGCGCCGTGAACGGCTCGACTTCGACGTCGGCGCCGCGCGCGCCGAGCACGTCGCCGGTGGTGGTGTCGCTCAGCTTGGCCACGGCGGCGAGGTCGCCCGTCGGGACCTCGCCGGTCGACTCCTGTTCCTTGCCGCGCATCACACTCAGTTGGTGGAGCCGCTCGTCGGAGACGGTGCGGCCGTTTACGAGCGATGCGTCGGTCTTGACAGTGCCCTGGAGCACCTTGAACAGGTTCACGCGCCCGACGTAGGGGTCGACGATCGTCTTGAAGACGAACGCGACGGGCGCGCCGTCGGCCGCGCGCGGCGACGGGCCCTCCTCGGCGATGAAGGTCGCCAGCCGGTCGATGCCGATGAGCTTGGTGGCGCTCCCGCACAGCACCGGGAACACGCTCGCCTCCGCGATGCCCTTGGCCAGCGTGTGCTCCAGTTCCTTGACCTCGATCTTCTCGTCGGAGAGGTACCGCTCCATCAGGTCGTCGTCGGCGACCACGATGCCTTCGACCAGCGCGTCGTGGACGGAATGCTCCTCGCCCTCGAGCTCCGGCGGGATGGGCCCGGCGCTGCCGACGCCGTCGGTGCCCGAGTACGTCACCGCGGTGTCGGTCAGCAGATCGATCACGCCACGGAACTCGTGTTCCTCGCCGATCGGAAGCTCGAGCGGGGCGATCCCGGCCCCGAACTTGTCCTTGAGCTCGTCGAGCGTCCGTGGGTACGACGCGCGCTCCCGGTCGAGCTTGTTGATGAAGACCGCTCGCGGGAGGTTGCGCTCGGCGGCGAGCCGCCACGCCATCTCGGTCTGCACCTCGACGCCCTCGACTGCTGATACGACGAAGATGGCGAGGTCGGCGACGCGGAGCGCAGCCGCGACGTCGCCGACGAAGTCGGCGTAACCCGGGGCGTCCAGCACGTTGATCTTGTGGCCGGCGTACTCGAACGGCGCGATCGACAGCGACACCGAGATCCCCCGTCGCGCCTCCTCGGGGTCGAAGTCGCAGACCGTGTTGCCGTCCTCGACCCGCCCCAGCCGGGTGATCGCGCCGCCGACGAACAGGAGCGCTTCGGCCAGGCTGGTCTTGCCCGAGCCGCCGTGGCCCACCAGCGCCACGTTCCGAATCTGCTCCGTCGGATGCACCTTCAATTCGGTCCCCCTCGCCGCGCGTCGGCGCAGTCTACGACCGGTGTGGGCGCACCGATCTGGCGATCTCGGTGGTACCGTGGCTTGCTCGCGATCGCAAGCGGGAAGGATCTCTGCATGCTCGACGGACGCTGGCGCGCCAGTGTCGAGCGCGGCCTCGAGCCGGTGGGCAAGAGCCTGAACCGCGCCGGGATCAACCCCGACGTGCTGACGCTCGTCGGGCTCGCCGCCGCCGTGGTCACCGCGTTGCTGATCGCTTCCGGCCACCACGTCTGGGCGGTGGTGGGGGTCATCGCGACCGGG
>JAPSGP010000045.1 GCA_031177445.1 Acidimicrobiia bacterium | reverse complement strand
GACCGTCTGGTCGCCGCTCAGCATGTCGGTGATGGCGGCCGCGCCGATGTAATGCGCCCGATCGAGGTCGGCCGGCGTCGAGAGCCTGCCACGCGCCAGCACCGAGGCGATCCGATCGTGGTCGGGGAGATGGAACACGCCGCCGACGTCGAGCAACACTGCTTCGATCTGCATCGGCGCGAAACCGTACTGGAGCTCGGACGGCGCCCTGGTACGGTCGCAGCGATGGAGTTCCGCCGGATCGGGGCGTTGCCGCCGTACGTCTTCGCCACGATCGACGCGCTCAAGATGGACGCCCGGCGCGCCGGCGAAGACGTGATCGACTTGGGATTCGGCAACCCCGACCTCCCACCGTCCGACATCGCGGTCGACAAGCTGTGCGAGGCGGTAAGGAACCCGCGCAACCACCGGTACTCCGCGAGCCGCGGCATCCCGAAGATACGGCTCGCGATCACGGATCTCTACCGGCGCCGCTTCGGCGTCGAGCTCGACCCCGAAACCCAGGCGTGCACGACCATCGGGGCCAAGGAGGGATACTCGCACCTCATGTGGGTGCTGCTCGGCCCGGGCGACGCCGCCCTCGTGCCGAGCCCCTCGTACCCGATCCACATCTGGGGCCCGATCTTCGCCGGCGCCGAGATCCGCCACGTGCGGCTCGGGCCCGAGCAGGACTTCTTCGACAACCTGCTCGAGGCGTGGGAGGAGTCCTGGCCTCGGCCCCGGGTGATCGTGCTGTCGTTCCCGCACAACCCGACCACTGCGTGCGTCGACCTCGCGTTCATGACCCGCATGGTCGAGTTCGCCCGCGAGCACGGTGTCCTGCTGGTCCACGACTTCGCCTATGCCGATCTCGGCTTCGACGGGTACGAGCCACCGTCGATCCTGCAGGTGCCGGGAGCGACCGACGTCGCGGTCGAGCTCTACACGCTCACGAAGTCGTTCTCGATGGCCGGCTGGCGCGTCGGCTTCCTCGTCGGCAACGCCGAGGTCGTGGCGGCGCTGGCGAAGCTCAAGAGCTACCTCGACTACGGCACGTTCCAGCCGATCCAGATCGCGGCGACGGTCGCCATGAACGAGATTCCCGACTTCCCGCACGAGGTCAACGCGGTCTACCGCCGTCGACGCGATGCCCTCGTCGACGGGCTCGCCCGGGTCGGGTGGGAGATCGACAAGCCTCGGGGCACGATGTTCGTGTGGGCGCCGATCCCCGCGCCCTACGAGGAGATGGGCAGCCTCGAGTTCGCCAAGATGCTCGTGCCCGACGCCAAAGTGGCGGTGTCGCCCGGCGTGGGTTTCGGTCCCGGTGGCGAGGGGTTTGTGCGCTTCGCGCTGGTCGAGAACGAGCAACGCATCGGCCAGGCTGTCCGCGGCATCCGCCGCGCGCTCACGAAACTGGGATAGGCGACAGCCGGCACAGGCCGTTGAGGCAGAAGCTCACCGTGGCGTCGGCGGCACGGTCGGCAGGCTCGTCACGATCGAAGATGTAGACCCGGGTGAGCTTCTCGATCACCCCGACGACGGCCTGGGCGAGCATCTCGGGGTCCTGGTCGGCAATCTGACCCTCGACGATGGCGTCCTTGATGTGGCGCACCGCATCGGCGATGGCAACGTCGCTGTTCTTGCGCGCCACTGATGCGAACGGCTCGATGTTGGCCGCTGACTGGAACAGCGCGAAGTATTTGCGGTGCTCGTAGAACCACTGCATCGACGTGCGGATCCCGATCTCGATGCGGACCATCGGATCGGCGATGTCGCGGATCGACGCCTGCTGGCGCCGGCGCAGGTCCAGCGACGATCCGCGCAGGATCTCGGCCAGCAGCTCCTCCTTGGAGGAGAAGTACCAGTAGAAGACGCCCTTGCCGACCCCGAGGCGGTCGACGATCTCGGCGACCGATGTCTCGTGATACCCACGCTCGGCGAACATCTCGGTCGCGCACTCGAGCAGTTGGGCGCGCCGCTGCATGCCGCGCGGGGTCAGCTTCCTCCGCACACGACCAACCTACGAGCACTTGACCAAGCGGTCAAGATGGGCGCCGTGCATCGCTTCGTTCATGTGACTTTCAGGAGCGCTTCGCGCGCCGGTCACGAGCTGGATCCGGCGCTGACCTCGGCGGGTCAAGCTCGAGCTCGTGACCAGAGCACTTCGCAGCATCGCCGGCACCATCGATCGGCTGAGCTCGCGCGTGCTGGGACGCGACGGATCGGTCCGCAACATCCGATCGCAGCTCGAGGATCGTCAGCGCTCCTACGAGCAGATCGCCGTCCTCGAGCGGAGGCTGGCCGCGCTCGTGTCGACGCCTACCGACGCAACCCGCGCGGCGTAGCGCTCGATCGGCACCCGCGCGGCGCGCGTCCGTTGCTTGCGGAACGCTTGACGGATTCCACCGTTCACCTAACCTCAGGCCGTGCTCTATTGGGTGATCAAGGGCATCCTGACGCCCGTGCTCCGAGGCCTGTACCGCATCCGCATCGAAGGCCGGGAGCACGTGCCCGAACATGGTCCGGTGATCCTGGCCGCCAATCATCGCTCGTTCATGGACTCGATCTTCCTGCCACTGGTGATCCGGCGCCGCGTCACGTTCGTTGCCAAAGCCGAGTACTTCGACGACAAGAAGACCGCCTGGTTCTTCCGCGGCGTGGGCCAGATCCCGATTCGTCGTGAAGGGGGGAGTGCGAGCGAACGCGCCTTGGCGTCGGCCACCGAGGTCCTCGAACAGGGCGGCGTGTTCGGGATCTACCCCGAGGGAACACGCACCCGCGACGGCTATCTCCACCGTGGCCACACCGGGGTCGCCCGGCTGGCGCTGCGGACCGGTGCGCCGATCGTTCCGGTCGGCATGGTCGGCACCGACGAGATCCAGCCGACGGACAAGAAGCTGCCGCGCGTGCTGCGCACCCTGCGGATCGGTTTCGGCGCGCCGATCGCGGTCGAGCGCTACGCGGGGCAGGAGCACGACCGGATGGCGCTGCGCCAGATCACAGACGAGGTGATGTTCGAGATCCGGCAGCTCTCCGGCTACGAGTACGTCGACACCTACGCCACCAAAAAGGCCGAGGACGTGCCCACCGAGGCGGTTCCGCTGGCAACGCTGGAGACCCGGACCGCCGCGGTCGCATAGCCCCCTCGACCGCCGAGCGCTCACGCCTCGCGTGCCCAGTTGCGGGCGCGCTCGACCGCCCGCCGCCACTCGCCGAAGTGGCGCTCGACCTCTCCTGTCGGCATCGTCGGTGTGAACGACGCCTCTTCGGCCCAGCTGGCGGCGGCATCGTCGGGAGTTCCCCACACCCCTTCGGCGAGGCCGGCGAGATAGGCCGCGCCCAGCGCGGTCGTCTCCTTCACCGTCGGACGCCGGACGGTGACACCGAGGACGTCGGCCTGGAACCGGCAGAGCAGGTCCATCACGCTGGCGCCACCGTCGACCCGGAGCTCGGCGACGGGGACACCGGCGGCGGCGGTGATCGCGTCGACGACGTCGCGGGTCTGCCACGCCATCGACTCGACCACCGCTCGGGCGAGGTGCGCGCGCCCGGTACCGCGGGTGAGCCCGAAGACCGATCCGCGCGCATACGGGTCCCACCACGGCGAACCCAGGCCGGTGAATGCGGGCACGATGACGACGCCGCCGGCGTCGGGCACGCTCTCCGCGAGCGGACCGGTCTCGGCGGCGTCGGCGATGACGCCGAGCGCATCGCGCAACCACTGGATCGCGGCACCGGTGACGAAGATCGCTCCTTCCATCGCGTAGGCGACGTCCCCGCCGAGGTCCCAGGCGACGGTCGTGAGCAACCCCTCGGTCGGGGGCGGGTGGCTCGGTCCGAGGTTCACCAGCACGAACGAGCCCGTGCCGTAGGTGTTCTTCGCCATCCCCGGCCGGAAGCACGCCTGGCCGAACAGCGCCGCCTGCTGGTCGCCGGCGATCCCACTGACCGGCACTTGGAGGCCGGCCGCGTGCTCGGGGTCGGTCAAGCCAAAGCGTCCGCTGCTCGGCCGCACTGCCGGCAGACACGACCGAGGGACGTGGAACAGTGCGCACAGCTCGTCGGACCAGTCGAGGGCGTCGACGTCGAAGAGCAGTGTGCGACTGGCGTTCGACGCGTCGGTGGCATGGACGGCGGCGGCGTCGCCTCCCGTCAGCCGCCAGAGGAGCCAGCTGTCGACGGTGCCGAACGCGAGGCTGGCGTCCGCCTCGACACCCCCGTCCGTCAGGAGCCATTCGAGCTTGGTGGCCGAGAAGTAGGAGTCGAGCACCAGCCCGGTGCGGGCCCGCACGAGGGGCTCGGTCCCAGCGGCGCGCAGCTCGTCGCAGCGCCCGGCGGTGCGGCGGTCCTGCCAGACGATCGCGCGATGCCGGGGCCTGCCGGTGGTGCGGTCCCACACCACCGCGGTCTCTCGCTGGTTGGTGATCCCGATCGCGGCCACCGTCTCCCCGTCGAGCGCTGCAACCGTTTCGGTGAGGGTCGCGACGGTGGCATCCCAGATCTCCTCCGGGTCGTGCTCGACCCACCCGGGCTGCGGGAAGTACTGCGGGAACTCGCGGTAGGACCAGTGGCGCGGCGTGCCCTGCTCGTCGACCGCGAACGTGCGCACTCCGGTGGTCCCGGCGTCGATGGCGAGACAGACCGCCATCAGCGTGACTCGGGGGCGTGCCGGGCCCGATGGACGTAGCCGGTGAGGTCGCGGGCCACGCCGCGATCGGTCTGATGGAACTCGAGGACGAGCGCGCCGCCATCGTCGGAACCCAGCCGCAGCTGGGCGAGCGGAGCGTTTCGGCGAACATGGAGAATCGTGAACGCGGCGTGACGCTTGGCGACGACCGGGGCGTCGGGCTGGCCGCGAACTCGCCGCCACGGCGCGCGAAACCGCCGTGGACGCGCCAAGAGGATCAGGCGCTGATCGGTGACCACGAGGTCGTACCGGTGGCGCTGGCGGAACAGGAGCGGCACCCGGGTGCGCGTATCGGTCGCCCACACGCGCGCGGCACCCACGATCCGCTCGTCGCCACCGAGCGTGCTGCTCGCCCGGGCGACGATCCCCTCGCGCGCGCTCGATCGCGTCATCGCCGTCCCATTCCGCGGGCAGGTTAGGGGTCGTGGAAAGACTCGTGTTTTCCAGCCGGCGACGGCCGCGGCAGGATGGGAGCAACTCCCGATCGAAGGGAGGTCGGAGGTGAGTATGCGCATCGGGGTGCTGACCGGCGGCGGCGACTGCCCGGGCCTCAACGCCGTGATCCGAGCCGTCGTCCGCAAGGGCGAGGGCCAGTACGGCCACAACCTTGTCGGGTTCCGCCACGGCTGGCGCGGGGTGATCGAGATGGAGACGATCGACCTCACGACCGCCAACACACGCGGCATCCTCCATCGTGGAGGCACCATCCTCGGCAGCTCCCGCACCAACCCGTACAAGAGCGACGACGGCGTCGCCCGCGTGCTCGACACCTTGCGGCGGGAGCGGATCGACGCGCTCATCCCGATCGGAGGCGAGGACACCCTGGGCGTGGCCAACAAGCTGGCCGGCGACGGGGTGAACCTCGTGGGCGTGCCCAAGACCATCGACAACGATCTGTCCGCGACCGACTTCACCTTCGGGTTCAACACCGCGGTCCAGATCGCCACCGACGCCATCGATCGCTTGCACACGACCGCCGAGAGCCACGACCGCGTGATGGTGGTGGAGGTGATGGGCCGCCACGCCGGCTGGATCGCGACGTACGCGGGCATCGCCGGCGGCGGCGACGTGATCCTCATCCCGGAGGAGCCGTTCGACATCGCAGAGGTGTGCAGCCGCCTCGAGCACCGTCACCGTCGGGGCGCTGGCTTCTCGATCGTGATCGTGGCCGAGGGCGCGGTGCCGGCCGAGGGAACGATGGTCCTGCAGTCGGGCGAGACAGACGAGTTCGGCCACGTGCGGCTCGGCGGCGTCGGCACTCGGGTCGCAGAGGAGATCGAGCGCCGGACTGGGTTCGAGACCCGGCCCACCATCCTCGGGCACGTACTTCGCGGCGGCACGCCCACCGCGTACGACCGGGTGCTGGCGACCCGCTTCGGGATCGAGGCCATCGACGCCGCCCACGAGGGCGACTTCGGCAAGATGGTGGCCCTCCGCGGCCCTGAGATCATTCGCGTGCCACTCGAGGAGGGCGTGCGCGAGCTGAAGCTCGTCGATCCCAAGCTTTACGACGTCGCGTCGGTGTTCTTCGGCTGAGGGCCTCCGCCGCCTGTGGCGGATCTGCGTACGATCCCGGCGTGGGAAATGCGCTCGACGAGCTTCTTTCGCTGTTGGAGCTGGAAGCGCTCGAGGTCAATCTGTTCCGGGGTGTGAGCCCGGACGAGGACCGGCAGCGCGTGTTCGGCGGACAGGTCGCGGCGCAGGCGCTGATTGCCGCGGGGCGCACCCTCGACGACGAACGACCGGTGCACTCGCTCCACGCGTACTTCTTGCGCCCCGGCGACCCGCAGGTGCCGATCGTCTACGAGGTCGACCGCATCCGCGACGGGAGGAGCTTCTCCACTCGCCGGGTGGTCGCGATCCAACACGGCCGGGCGATCTTCAACATGCAGGCGTCGTTCCAGATCGTGGAGTCCGGTCCGGACCATCAGCGGCCCATGCCCGACGTGCCCATGCCCGACGAGCTGCCGACGTTCCAGCAGCGCATCGAGCCCTACCTCGACCGGCTGGGCAAGGACTTCGGCGATTGGTTGGTGCGCGAGCGTCCCATCGACTCGCGGCCCGTCGACGATCCGCATTTCCTCGATCCGCGCCCCCGGGAGCCGCAGCAGGACGTCTGGATCCGCGCGAACGGCAAGCTGGCCGATCCGCCGCTGATCCACGCGTGCGTCGTCGCCTACGCGTCGGATCTGACGCTGCTCGACACCGCGATGCTGCCGCACGCGATCTCGTACACCGGCGCGCACTACCAGATCGCCAGCCTCGACCACGCGATGTGGTTCCACCGGCCGTTCCGGGCCGACGACTGGCTGCTGTACCACCAGAACAGCCCGTCCGCCTCCGGGGCGCGGGGGCTCGCGGAAGGATCGATCTTCTGTCGCGACGGCACGCTCGCGGTGACCGTGATCCAGGAGGGCCTGATCCGACCGGTCGACGCGCGCTGAGGAACACCGACGAGGCGGCCAGATCGACCGCGTACCCTCGACGCGTGGCATCGACCGACGGACGCGTCGATCTTCGCTCGGACACGGTCACCACTCCCACGCCCGAGATGCGTCGCGCCATGGCGGAAGCCGAGGTCGGCGACGACGTCTACGGCGAGGACCCGACCGTCAATCGCTTCCAGGAGCGAGCGGCCGAGCTCCTCGGCACCGAGGCCGCGCTCTACGTGCCCACCGGGACGATGGCGAACCAGCTCGCCCTGCGGGTGCTGGCGCGGCCCGGCACCGAAGTGCTGTGCGCCAGGCGCGCCCACGTGTTCCGCTACGAGGCCGGCGCCGCTGCCTGGAACTCGGGCCTCCAGCTGCACCCGTTGCCCGACGACGACGGCCTCCTCGATCCTGAGGCGGTCGACGCCGCGATCGCGCAGAGCGCGTACCACTCGCCTGATGTCTCGCTCATCGCGGTGGAGAACACCCACATGCCGAGTGGCGGCCGCCCCTGGCGGCCGGCCGAGCTCGCGGCGGTGGCCGGAGTCGGCCGGCGGCACGACATCCCGCTCTACTGCGACGGCGCCCGGATCTGGAATGCGGCCGTCGCGCTCGCGGTCCCGGCGGCCGAGCTGGTGAGCGGCGTGCGCGCGGTGATGTTCTGCGTCTCGAAGGGGTTGGGGGCCCCGGTGGGCTCCGTGCTCTGTGGCCCGGCCGACATGATCGCCGAGGCGCGCCTGCACCGTCAGCGTCTGGGTGGCGCAATGCGCCAGGCCGGAGTCATCGCGGCTGCCGGCCTGGTCGCGCTCGATTCCATGATCGAACGGCTCGCCGACGACCATCGTCGCGCCCGCCGCATCGCCGAAGCGCTGGCGGAACGATGGCCGGGCTCGGTCGACCCGGGATCGGTCGAGACGAACCTCGTCTGCGCGCGTGCGAACCAGCTGCCGTCGGACCTCTCCCGCCGGCTCGAGTCCGACGGGATCCGGACGGGCACGATCGACCCCGGGACCGTACGCTTCGCCACGCACAAGGACGTCGACGACGCCGACCTCGAACGCGTGCTGAAGTCGCTGTCGACGACCGCCTGAGCAGGGAAGCTGAGCGGCGGTCGGTCCGCTGCAGGAGGAGAGCGCACGATGGCACGGGTCCTCATCACCGGCTGCTCGACCGGCTTCGGTCGCGCCAGCGCGATCGAGCTCACCAAGCGTGGTCACGAGGTGGTCGCGACCGCGCGGCGCCCGGAGGCGCTCGCCGACCTCGACGTCGCGTCGACGGCGGCGCTCGACGTCGACGACGACACGTCGGTCGCCACCGCCGTCGCCGCCGCCGGGACGATCGACGCAATCGTGAACAACGCCGGGTTCGGACTTGTGGGCCCGATCGAGGCGGTGCCGCTCGACGACGTGCGCCGCATGTTCGAGACGAACGTCCTGGGGGCGGCGCGCATGATCCAGGCCGTCATGCCGCAGATGCGCGCCCGCGAGAGTGGCGTGATCGTGAACGTGACGTCGCTGGCGGGTCGAGCCTCGGGACCGCTGGGCGGCTACTACGCCGCGACCAAGCACGCGCTGGAAGCGATCTCGGAGACGCTCCACTACGAGGCCGCGCACTTCGGTGTTCGGGTGGCGATCGTCGAGCCCGGCTTCTTTGCCACCGAATTCCAGGGCAAGGAGCCCCGGTACGCCCTCGACGGCCCCCCGTACGACGAGCTCGATCGCCAGTGGGCCGGAGCGATGGAGCGGCTGCGGGGCGGAGGCGAGGCGCTGGGCGCCGAGCCGGTGGCGCAGGTGATCGCGGACGCGGTCGAGGGGACCGAGGACAAGCTCCGGTGGCCGGTCGGCGCCGACGCCGACCTCGTGCTGGGCGCGCGCTCGACCATGGACGACGCCACGTTCGAGGCGACGATGCGGGGGGTGCTCGAGCTGACGTGGTGATCGAGTCCACCGTTCCCGCGAGCGCGCTGGCGGTCTACGCCCACCCCGACGACCCGGAGATCTCGGCCGGCGGCACCTTGGCGGAATGGGCCGAGGCGGGCGCTCAGGTGTGGCTGCTGATCACGACGCGAGGCGACAAGGGGACGTCCGATCCGTCCGCCGACCTCGAGCAGCTCACCGCCCTGCGCGTCGAGGAGACGGCGAAGGCGGCCGACCTCCTCGGCTTGGCCGGGCACTTCCACCTCGATCATCCGGACGGTGAGGTCGTCGACGACCGGGAGCTGCGGGGCTCGATCGTCCGGGTGGTGCGCGAGCTTCGGCCCCAGGTCGTGCTGTGCCCGGACCCGACGGCGGTGTTCTTCGGCGACCGCTACTTCAATCATCGGGACCACCGGATCACCGGATGGGCGACGCTCGACGCGGTCGCACCGGCCGCCGGCAACCCCCACTACTTCCGCGAGCACCTCGCCGAGGGGCTGGCGGTGCACGAGGTCGACGCCGTCTACCTGTCCGGCACGCTCGAACCCAACTGCTGGGTCGACATCTCCGAGAGCCTCGAGCGAAAGATCGAGGCTTTGTTCTGTCATGCCAGTCAGCTCACCGAGACCGGCGACTGGTTCCGCGAGTTCCTGCGCGAGCTGGCCGAGTCCGCGGGCGCGGCCGCCGGCGTGCGCTACGCCGAGGCATTCCGGAGACTGACCTTCCGCTAGCCCTCGGAGCGTTCGGTGCCGGAGCCCCGGACCCAGGGGAGTGTTCTGCACCAACGCTGCAGAAGCCGTTAGCGGGCGCGCTTGCCGCCCCGTTGCCACTCGGCCATGGCGCGGAGCACCAGGACGGCGACGACGCCCACGCCGACCGCGCCGACCAGCGCGCCGAGCACGAGGCCGGCGACGTTGGCCAGCGTCGAATCGCCGTCGGTCCCCAAGTCGGCGAGCCCGTAGCCGATCACCCCACCGAGCACGCCGGCGACCATCACGCTCAGGAAGGCGAGGGTGTAGGCGCCGCGGGACGGGAGCCCGCCGGGAACGAGCCCGGAGCGCTCACCGCCCTCGGCGCCGCCCGGAGGCGCACCGGTGCCATCGGTCATCGGCCGGATGGTATGGCGCAGGACTCGTCCTCCGATGCGCGTGCGAGACTGCGTGCATGTCGGCGATGCGCGAATGGCTGGTTGCCGGTGCGCTCGTGGAATCCGACGGTTGCCTCCTCCTCGTGCGGAACCTGCGCCGAGGCGGTTTCGAGGACTGGAGCACGCCCGGCGGGGTGATCGACGACTCCGACGCGTCGGTCCTCGAGGGGCTGACCCGTGAGGTGGAGGAGGAGACCGGGCTCGTCGTCAACCGCTGGGAAGGGCCGCTCTACGAGGTCGAGGCCGTCGCGGTCGATCTGGGCTGGATCATGCGCTGCGAGGTGCATCGCGCGGTGGAGTTCGAAGGAGAGGTGCGGGTCGGAGATCCCGACGGGATCGTCGTCGAAGCCGCGTTCGTCCCGCTCGGCGAAGCGTTGACAGTGCTCGGACAGTGTCACCGGTGGGTGGGGGAGCCGCTGGGGGAGTGGCTCGCCGAGCCCTGGGGCCCGGCGGACGCCCGCCGGTTCTCGTACGAGGTGCGCGGCCGAGCGCGCGACGCGTTCGAGATCGTGCGGCTCTGACCGGTCGGCGGTGAGTACGGGCGCGACGATCCTGCACGTCGACCTCGACGCGTTCTATGCGTCGGTGGAGCAGCTCGACGACCCTCGATTGCGCGGGCGGCCGGTCGTCGTCGGAGGACTCGGGCCTCGCGGGGTCGTGGCCGCGGCCAGCTACGAGGCTCGCCGTTTCGGGATCCATTCCGCGATCCCGATGGGACGCGCCCGGCGGGCGTGCCCGGACGCCGTCTTCCTCGCGCCGCGCTTCGAACGCTACGGCGAGGCCAGCACGCAGGTCATGGCGATCCTGCGAGCGGTGACGCCGCTGGTCGAACCCCTCGCGCTCGACGAGGCGTTCCTCGACGTTGCGGGCGCCCGGCGGCTCCATGGATCAGGCGAGGAGATCGCGATCGAGCTGCGCCGCCGGATCCGGTCCGAGACCGGTCTGGTGGCATCGGTCGGGATCGCGACGACCAAGCTCGTGGCCAAGCTCGCCAGCGAGCTGGCCAAGCCGGACGGCCTGCTCCTCGTCCCGCCGGGAACGGAGCTGGAGTTGCTCCATCCGCTCGACGTGGGCCGCCTGTGGGGCGTGGGCCCGGCGACCCGCAAGCGCCTGGAAGGTCTGGGGGTCGTGACGATCGGCGACCTTGCCGCGCTGCCGGAGCAGGCGCTGGTCGACGCGCTCGGCCAATCGAGCGGCCGCCACCTGCACGCACTGGCGTGGAACCGAGACGACCGTCCCGTCGAGCCCAATCGTGAGGTGAAGTCGATTGGGCACGAGGAGACGTTCCCGCGCGACGTCGCAGAGCGCGCCGTGCTCCAGCGAGAGGTGCGGCGGATGGCAGAGCGGGTCGCGGAGCGGCTGCGACGCGCCGAGCGCGCCGGCCGCACCGTGCAGCTCAAGGTGCGCTACGGCGACTTTCGTACGATCACCCGCTCGCGCACGCTCCCGACCGCGACCGACGTCGCTGCCGAGATCGCGACCGTTGCGTCCGCACTGCTCGAAGCGGTCGAGCTCCGCGACGGCGTTCGGCTGCTCGGTGTGACGGCACAGCAGCTCGAGCCCACGGCCGGGGTGCAGACGAGCCTCGATCTCGACGCCTCGCGCGGGGGCGAGCCCGGCGACGAGGGCCACGACCGCCGCCGTGCCCTCGAAGTGTCGGTCGATGAGGTCCGCGACCGCTTCGGCGCAGGCGCGGTGGGACCGGCGTCGTTGATCGAAGGCCGCCGGGGCGACCGCTCGTCGTGAGGCGCGTCGGCATCGTCGGCTGCGGCCACACCGCCCCCGCCGCCGCCGGACTGGATCGGCAACCCCGACGCCGGCGACGCGCTGGCGGCGCATCGTCGACCTCGCTTACCGGTGGGCCGCTGCCGGTGGCCGCCCCGTCTGATCAACGCGCGTGGCCACCCGTCGGCAGGCGCGCGACAATGGAGAGCGATGCCGCTCTCTGAAGACGAGCAACGAATTCTCCAGGAGATCGAGGCCAATCTCACGGCCACCGATCCCCGCCTGGTGCAGGAGGTCTCCGAGACCACCCTGTACCGCCATTCGGCCCGGGTCATCAAATGGGCGGTGCTGGGGTTCGTGGCCGGCCTCGTCCTCCTGCTCCTGACCTTCACCACCGCGCTGCTGCTCGGCGTGGTGGGGTTCCTCGTGATGCTGGCGTGCCTCCTCGTGATCGAGCGTAACGTCCGCAAGCTGGGCAAGGCCGGGATCGAGAACCTGACGAGCTCGATGCGGACCGGTGCGCTGAAGAACGCCTTCGGCAACGCGGGGAAGCGCTGGCGCGAGCGCTGGCGACGCGACGACTCTTCCTAAGGCCGTTGTGCGGTTCACGGTCGCGCAGACGACCCGGTTGACCGGTTGCACCGCCGCCCAGCTCCGGTACTGGGAGGACCTCGGCCTGGTGGTGCCCGACGAGCCGTCGCCGGGGTCGGTTGCCCGGTACGGCTTTCGCGACCTGGTGGCTCTGCGCATGGTGTCGTCGCTGCTCGAATCCGGTCTCGCGCTCGGACGCATCCGGCGCGCCGTGCGCTACCTCGTCGAGGCGGGCGACGACGTCGCCGGCCTGCGGCTGGTCACCGATGGCGAGTCCGTGTGGGCGTGCCGGGACGACGGACAGATCCTCGACGCGCTGCGCCGCGGGCAGCTCGCGTTGTTCGTCGCCGTCGACAGCATGGCGGCCGAGGTCGCGAACGAGGTCCGCGCCTTC